>NZ_JBFADP010000009.1:0-160521 GCF_040641415.1 Streptomyces sp. NPDC020875
CAACCCCCCCGCCCGTCCGATCTCGTCCCTGACCAACCCGGCGCGGGCCGCCTCCCCGACCAGACGGCGGGCGTCCCCGGGGTGCTCCCACCCGGGCACGGCCCCGTTCACGTACGCGTACGACCCCTCGGGCCGGACACCCCCGGCAGGACACGAACACCGTGGTCAGGCTTCTGATCGGTGGGCCGGAAGGCAGCCGGACCGAGCCGGTGTGATGTCCCGCGGGGCGGGGTAGCGGCCGCTCAGTGCGCAGCGATACCGACCGGCCCCGAGGAGTTCCGGATGACCGATGAGAGAGCCGCCCGGCCGCAGCCGTCCGCGCCTTCACGCGACGAGACCGCCCCGGACGGGGAAGAGGGCCTGTTGCACGGCCTCAGGGTGGACGAGGCCCGGCCGGAATAGCCGATTCTCCTGGACGGGAACGGCAAGGCCGTCGCCACCTGGCGGGAGAACTATCCGTACGACCGCAAACTCGCGCGGCGGGTCTACGAACAGCGGAAGCGGCTGCTGCAGATCGAGCTGCTGAAGCTGCAGAAGTGGGCGAAGGACGGCGGGCAGCGGATCGTCGTTCTCTGCGAGGGCCGCGACGCGGCGGGCAAGGGCGGCACCATCCAGCGGTTCACCGAACGGCTCAACCCGCGCGGAGCCCGGGTGGTGGCGCTGGACAAGCCGACCGAACGCGAAACGGGACAGTGGTACTTCCAGCGCTACGTCGCCCATCTCCCGTCGCCCGGCGAGATCGTCTTCTTCGACCGCTCCTGGTACAACCGGGCCGGAGTGGAACGTGTCATGGGCTTCTGCACCCCCGGGGAGTCGCGGCGGTTCCTCGGCCAGGCCCCGGTCTTCGAGAAGATGCTGACCGACGACGGCATCCTCCTGGTGAAGTTCTGGTTCTCCGTGTCGCGCGCCGAGCAGCGCACCCGGTTCGCCATTCGCAAGATCGATCCCGTACGGCGCTGGAAACTCTCCCCGACGGACCTCGCGTCACTGGACCTGTGGGACGACTACACCACCGCCAAGGTGGATATGTTCCGCGCCACGGACACCGCGCACGCGCCCTGGACCGTCGTCAAGAACAACGACAAACGGCGGGGACGACTGGAGGCCATCCGGCATCTCCTGCTGCGCTGCGACTACCCGGCCAAGGACCACGAGGCGGTCGGTGCCGCCGACCCGCTGATCATCGGCCCCGCCGATACCCTGCTGGAGCCGGGTGAGGCGCCCGCCGACCTCTCGCCCACCCCCCTCGCCGGTCACGGCCGGGGTTCGGGCAACCACCCCCGTGCCGGTGCGGCGGAGGCAGGCCGGTGACCGCCGATCCCGCCTCCCTTCCGCGTCGACGCGGCAGCCGGGCGCCCGACCGCATGACGGAACGGCGTCCCGCCCCCGGCGGGAAACGGCGCCCGGCGTTCAGCCTGCGCCAGACGGTGCTCGCCTTCTGCCTGGCGGCGGCGCTGCTCGGCGGAGCGGGTCTGGCGCTGCGGTCGCTCTTCCACGCGGCGGGAGCGTACGGCCCCGCCGGTATCGTCCTGGCGGCATCGGCGGCTCTCACGGTCGCCGGCTTCTCGGTGACCGTCGCGCGGTCCCGGCGCCGTACCCGGCCGGCGGTGACGGCCCGGACCGAGGCGATACCGGTACCCGCCCCTCCGGTACCGGCCGAACCCGGACTCGGCGAAACGGAACCCGGACCCGCGGACTTCGGTTCCATGGACCCCCTGGCCTTCGAACGGGCCGTCGCGGCCCTGTGCGAGCGGGACGGCTGCCTCGACGTGGCCGTCAACGGGGGCGCGGGGGACCTCGGAGCCGATGTCGTCGCCACGGCACCCGACGGGTCGCGCGTGGTCATCCAGTGCAAGCGCTACGGACCGGTGAACAAGGTCGGCTCGCAGGAGGCCCAGCGCTTCGGCGGCACCTGCTTCGCGGTCCACCGGGCCGACGTCGCCGCGATCGTGACCACCGGCGAGTTCACCGGGCCCGCGACCGACTACGCCGAGGAGTGCGGCATCCGCTGCGTCGACCACCGGGCGCTGGCCGCCTGGGCGGACCGTACCGGCCCCGCCCCCTGGCAGCGCACCGAGCCCGCACCGGCCGCTGCCGAGGGATGACCGGGCCCGGATCCGTCGCGTACGAGGCGGGCCGCGGGCCGTGCGGTGGCCGCCGGACACCGGGGGTTCACCGCCGCCGCGTCTCAATGGGCTCCATGACCATGAAGTAATGTCGTGCCGAACGCTGGGAATGATCTGATGAACACCATTGATGGGGCGGGTGAACACCATTGATGGGGCGGGCTGGGCATGACGAACGCCGGACAATCCGAGTGGCTGGTCGGTGTGCTGACGGCCCAGCGCGAGGAGTTCAGCGACCGCTGGGCGCACACCGTGGGGGTCACCCTCCGCGGCCGCCTCAGCGGTGCCGAACTCTCGCGTGAGCTGAACGAGATCTACGACGCGCTGCTCCAGGCGCTCGGCAGCGGCGACCTGGCCAGCCGGGGTGAGCACTTCCGCGAGGTCCGCAGCCTCCTGGTCGAGCTGTCCCGGAACCGGGCCCGCCAGGGCTTCACCCCGACGGAGACCGCGGCCGGCGTCTTCACCCTCAAGGAGGTGCTGGAGCCGGCGCTCGCCCAGTCGGAGGACGGCGTCCGCGCCTATCTCCAGTTCGCCCGGGTGCTCGATGATCTGGGCATGTTCACGGTCGAGGAGCACGCCCGGACCCGGGAGGAGATCATCTCCTCGCAGGCCGAGCAGCTCCTCGAACTGTCGACCCCGGTCGTCAAGCTGTGGGACGGCGTCGTCGGCGTGCCCCTGGTCGGCACCCTCGACTCCGCCCGTACGCAGGTCGTGATGGAGAAGCTCCTCCAGCCCTGGTCGACTCCGGGTCCACCCACGCCATCATCGACATCACCGGTGTGCCCGCCGTGGACACCCAGGTGGCGCAGCATCTGCTGAAGACCGTGGTCGCCGCCCGCATGATGGGCGCCCAGTGCACCATCTCCGGTATCCGGCCGCAGATCGCCCAGACCATCGTCGCCCTCGGTATCGAGTTCGGTGACATCCCCACCAAGGCCACGCTCGCGGACGCGCTGCGGCACGCCCTGGCGGACATCCCCCGGATCACGGAGGCCAGGTCGGCCGTCGCTTCCGGAGGGCTGCTGTGACCGGCCGGGTGCCGGTTCTGAAGATCGGCGACATCCTCCTGGTGTCGATCCAGGTGGATCTGGAGGACCAGATGGTCCTCGACCTCCAGGACGACCTCTCCGAGCGGATCGTGGCCACCGGCGCCAGGGGTGTGGTCATCGACATCTCCGCACTGGAGATCGTGGACTCGTTCGTCGGCCGGATGCTCGCGACGATCGCCGGTATCTCCCGGGTCCTGGGCGCCGAGACCGTCGTGGTGGGAATGCGGCCCGCGGTCGCCATCACCCTGGTCGAGCTGGGGCTGTCCCTCAACGGGGTGCGTACCGCACTCGACCTGGAGCAGGGGGCTCGGCCACCTCCGCCGGCTCCACGGCCGGTCGACGGCCGGCGCATGAAGGACTACGGCAGCCAGGCCGTCGAGTCGGACACCGTGGAGATCGCTTCCAGCGGGGACGTGGTGAGGGCCCGGCAGATGGTCCGGATGCTGGCCCAGCGCGGCGGGCTCTCCCTCGTCAACCAGACCAAACTCGTCACGGCCGCCAGCGAACTGGGCCGGAACGCCCTCGTCTACAGCGGCGGCGGCACCGCCCGCGCCGCCGTCGTCCAGGACGGCGGCCGCCAGGGAGTATGGGCCGAGTTCAGCGACCGGGGACCGGGGATACCCGACCTCGGACTGGCCCTGACGGACGGCTGGACCTCGGGCAGCGGTATGGGCCTGGGCCTCAGCGGCGCCCGTCGGCTCGTCGACGAGTTCGACATCGAGACCGAATTGGGCGTGGGAACCACCGTCCGAGTGCTGAAGTGGGCCCGGTGACCACTCCCACCCTGTTCGAGGCGGAGAACGTGGTGTGGCTGCGCGCGGGGGAGGCCCTGGCCGCCGCGGCCCGCCGCGAGGCCGCGGAGCTGGCCCGGCGCGTCAATCTGGAGCCCGACCGGATCGCCGAGATCGGGATCGCGGTCACCGAGGCCGCCACCAACCTGATCCGGCACGCCGACGACGGCGCCCTGGCACTGCGGGTGATCAGCTTCGGCGGCCGGGCCGCCGTGGAGTTCCTCTGCCTGGACCACGGCCCCGGCATCCCCGACATCGGCGCGGCCCTCAGCGACGGCACCTCGTCCGCCGACACCCTCGGTATCGGCCTCGGTGCCGTCGCCCGGCTCGCCGACACCTTCGACATCTACTCCGTCCCCGGCGGCACCGCCGTACTCGCCCGCTTCCGGGCCCCCGACAGCGGCGCCGACACCGACCCCGAAGCCGACGATGCCCTGGCCCGGGTGTCCGGACTCACCCGCCCCATCAGCGGGGAAACCGTATGCGGCGACACCTGGGCCGTACGCGTCGACCGGGCCCCCGGCTCCGGCGCGGGAACCCTCACCGTGATGATGTGCGACGGCCTCGGACACGGCCCGCTGGCCGCCCGGGTCGGCGAACGGGCCAGGCTCTCCTTCCGCGAAGGCCCCCGCCGCCCGCCCGCCGACATCCTGCGCAACCTGCACCGCGATCTGCGCGGCACCCGGGGCGCGGCCGTGGCGGTCGCCGCCGTCGACCTCGCCACCCACCAGGTGACGCTCTGCGGCGCCGGGAACATCAGTGCCTACGTCGCCGGACCCGACCAGCGCGGCGCGCTGCTGTCGCAACCGGGCATCGTCGGCGCCCAGATGCCCCCGCCGCGGGTGTTCAGCGCCCCCCTGCCGCCCGGTTCGGCCCTGATCCTGCACTCCGACGGCCTCAGCGACCGCTGGTCACCCGCGGCCTTCCCCGGCCTCTTCGCCCGCCTGCCCGCCGTCATCGCCGGACAGATCCTGGCCCACGCCGGGGTACGCCGCGACGACGCGGGCATCGTCGTCGTCGCGGCCCCGGCCCGATGAACCGGCACGAGATCGTCACCCTGCGCCTGGCCAGGACCCAGGACGTGTTTGTCCTGCGTCGCTGCGGGCAGGCGGCGTGCCGGGCCCTGGACGTGCCGGAGCCCGGACTCGTGCGGCTCACGACCGTCGTGAGCGAGGCTGGACAGGACCTGCTGGGAGCACCCGAACTGACTGCTCATATGACCATCGAGGCCACGGAACCGGCCCGGCTGACCGTCCGCTTCCACTGGGACGGGACGACGGCACCGGGTCCCGAGATCCTCACGGCCGCCGAGCGTCTCCTCGACCACGCAGTCCACACCACCACCGAGGACGCGGCGGGCACGGAGACCGGAGGCGACCTGGCCATCGGGCTGGAACTGCCGGCCGTCGCCGCGCAGCCGCTCGCCGACCTCGCGGCCCGGGCCGCCGCCGCCCTGAAGTCCGTCGACGGCATCGACATCACCGAGGACCTGCGCGGCCGGAACCGCGAACTGCTGGCCGCGCTCAAGGAGTCACGGGCCCAGCAGGAGGAGCTGCAGCGCCTCAACGCGGAACTGGAGGAGACCAACAGCGGCGTGGTCGCCCTCTACTCCGAACTCGCCCGGGAACTGGAGGAGACCAACAGCGGCGTCGTGGCCCTCTACGCCGAACTGGAGGACAAGAGCCGCCAGCTCCGGCTCGCCAGCGAGGCCAAGACCCGCTTCTGGGCCAATGTCAGCCATGAGCTGCGTTCCCCCGTGAACTCCGTCATCTCCCTCGCCCGGTTGCTCCTCGACCCCGCCGCCGACCGGCTCACCCCCGAACAGCGGCAGCAGACGTCGATGATCGCCGCCTCCGGCAATACCCTGCTCGCCCTGGTCGAGGAACTCCTCGACGTCGCCAAGGCCGAATCCGGACGCCTCGAACCCCACCTCGTCGAGACCGACACCCGTACCCTGCTCCACCAACTCCGCGGAACCCTGCGCGGCACCGCCGACGACGGCGTACGCCTGGACATCCCCGACCCCGCGCCCGAACCCGGACCGCCGCTGGTCACCGACGAAGTCATGCTGACCCGGATCCTGCGCAACATCCTCTCGAACGGACTGAAGTTCACCGACCACGGCGAGGTCGCCCTCACCGTCACCCGCGAAGACCGGGGCGGCACCCCCTGGCACCGCTTCACCGTCCGTGACACCGGCGTCGGTATCCCGGAGGACCAGCAGGATCGTATCTTCGAGGAGTTCTACCAGGTCCGGGGCCCGCACCAGCGCGGCCGCCCCGGAACCGGCCTCGGCCTGCCCTACGCCCGCCGCCTCACCGAACTCCTCGGCGGCCGGCTCACCCTCACCAGCACCCCCGACCAGGGCACCACCGTCGTCGTCGAGATCCCCTCCGGGCCGGCGACCGGCGACACCCATCCCGGGCCCGAACCCGGCACACCCCTGTTGGACCGGGTCGTCATCGTCGACGACGACCCGGCGTTCCTCGCCACACTCCGCCCCGCGCTGCACCGGCTGGCCCGTACCGTCACCGAGATCACCCGCAGCGCCGACGCCGCCGAGACGATCCGCGCCACCCGCCCCGACGCGGTCCTCCTCGATCTGATGATGCCCGCCCCCGACGGCTACCAACTCCTGCACATCCTCACCACCGACCCACGGACCGCGGACATCCCCGTCGTCGTCCTCACCTCGGCCGATCACGACACCGTCGACCGCACTCGGCTCACCCGCGCCCGCGGCATCCTGTCGAAGACCCACCTCAGCGCCGCCCGCCTCGCGTCCGCCCTCACCGCGCGCGCCCACCCCGAACTGCCCGACGGCGATCCGCGATAGCCCAGACTCGAACGGTCCCTCCATGCCACACCAATCGAAGGCCGACAGCGCCCCCGGGCTGATCCTCGTCGTCGACGACAACCCCACCAACCGGTACGTCATCTCCACCACCCTCCGCCGCTCCGGCCACCGGGTCACCGAGGCCCAGGACGGCGCCGGCGCCCTCGCGCTCCTCGCGACCGCCGACCCCCTGCCCGACGCCGCCGTCATCGACGTCCGCCTCCCCGACATGACCGGCTTCGACGTCTGCGAGGCGATCAAGAACAACCCCGCGACGGCCTTCCTGCCCGTGATCCACATCTCCGCCTCCGCGATCTCCGTCGCCGACCGCACCCAGGGCCTCAACCGCGGCGCCGACGCCTATCTCACCGAACCGATCGCCCCCGCCGAACTCCTCGCCACCGTCACCGCCAACGTCCGCTACGCCCGCGCCCGCCGACGCGCCGAACGCCTCGCCCAGCGCCTCCACCGCCTCTACAGCGCCACCCTCACCCTCTACGCCGCCCGCCAGGCCGCCGCGCTCGCCACCGAAGCCGCCCGCGGCGCCGCCGAGATCCTGGAGACCGGGGCCGTCGTACTGCTCACCTCACCCCACGGGGAGACCCTCGTCGCCCATGCCGACGCCCGGCACCCCGACCGGGCCGGGTTCCGCCCCGTACTGTCCGCCGTCGACCTGCCCGCCCATCCGCCGGCCGCCGGCCGTGTCACCCTCCGTACCGTTCCGGCCGCCGACTGGCCCTACCCGATCGAGGACCGCACCGCGGGCGCCTACCGGGTCGCCGTCGCCACCGCCAAACCTGTCCGCCCGCCCGTGCGGATCGTGGTCCCCGAGACGGCCGTCGCGGGCCCCGACGACGAGGAACTCCTCACCCAGCTCGTCCACACCTGCGCCCTCGCGCTGGAAGCCCTCCGCGCCTACCACGAGGAACACGAACTCGCCCTCGCGCTCCAGCGCAGCTTCCTGCCCGACTCGCTGCCCGCCACCGAACGGACCGACCTCGCCGTCCGCTACCTCCCCGCCAGCGAGTACGCCGAGATCGGCGGCGACTTCTACGAGGCGCTCAGCACCGCCGACGGCCTGCTGATCGCCGTCGGCGACGTCGCGGGCCACTCCCTGGACGCGGCCATGGTCATGGGCCAGCTCCGCCACGCCCTGCGCGCCTACGCCACCGAGGGCCACCCGCCCCAGGCCATCCTCACCCGGCTCGACCATCTGCTGGCCACGGTCTGTCCCGGCGCCACGGCCACCCTCTGCCTGGTCCTGATCGAACACCGGAACAACCGGATCCGGATCGCCAACGCCGGACATCTGCCCCCACTGCTCCGCGGCCCGGGAATCCCCGCCCGGTACGTCCGCGAACACGGCCCCCTGCTCGGCCTGGCCCTGCCGCACCCCGACCCCGTCACGGTCGAGGCACCCCCGGGGACCTCGGTACTCCTCGTCACCGACGGACTGATCGAACGCCGCCACGAGGACATCGAGCAGTCCCTCGCCACCCTGCTCGCCGAGGCCGCCACCGTCCCCGATGATCCCGAATCCACCTGCGCCCAACTGCTGGAGCGGTTTCCGCCGGACGGCGGCGACGACGTCGCGCTGATGGCCGTACGCCTCCGGGAGCCGCTTCCGCCGACGGGCGACTGATCCGGCGCCCCCCGGGTACCGCGCGGACGGATGGGCACCTCGGACGACGCTTCCCATGTCACCGGGGCCGCCCTCCTCGGAGGCGGAGGTCCCGCCGGTGCGGCCCGATGGGAGCGCGACCGTCCGCGCCCCGGCCTTCCCCGGCCCGGCTCCGGTCGCCGGACCACGGGCATCGCGGAACAATGGTGCCGGTACGGGCAAATCGATGCGGCGGGCACCCGGCGGGCCGAGGTCCGGACCGGTGACGCCCGGCGGAGGGATGATCGCCGTGACGACCTCACCCTTCGGATCCGGAGACCCGTTCTCCGATCTGTTCAACCGGTTCTTCGGCATGAGCCCGGCGGCCTCCCCGCCCGCCGTGCAGCGGGTCCCCATCGGGCGGCTGCTCAGCGAATCGGCGCGGGAAGTCCTCAACGCGGCGGGCGCCCGGGCCGCCGAGGACGGCGCCGACCTCGACACCCCGCAGCTGCTGTGGGCCGCCACCCGGGTCCCCGCCGGACGCCGGATCCTGGAGCACGCGGGAGCCGACCCCGACCGGCTCGCCGAGGACGTCGCCCGTGCGCTGCCCACCGGAACCGGCGGCGCCGAACCCGGTCTCACCCCGGCCGCCAAACGCGCCCTGCTCGCCGCGCACACCCGCTCCCGGGCCGCGGGCGCCTCCTACATCGGCCCCGAACACATCCTCGCCGCCCTCGCCGACGACCCCCGCTCCGGACTCGCCGCCGCGCTCCGCTCCGAGGGCGTGGCGCCCGGGGCCGTACAGCCCGCCGGGCCGGGCGGGAACGCCGGGCCCCGGGGCGGCGGCGGTGACACCCCCACCCTCGACCAGTACGGGCGCGATCTCACCGAGGAGGCCCGGGGCGGCCGGCTCGATCCGGTCGTCGGCCGGGCCGCCGAGATCGAGCAGACCGTCGAGGTCCTCTCCCGCCGGACCAAGAACAACCCGGTCCTGATCGGCGATCCCGGGGTCGGCAAGACCGCGATCGTGGAGGGCCTCGCCCAGCGGATCGTCGCCGAAGAGGTCCCCAAGTCGCTCCGCGACCGCCGGGTGGTCTCCCTCGACCTGCCGGGGCTCGTCGCCGGATCCAAGTACCGGGGCGAGTTCGAGGAACGGCTCAAGAAGGTCATCGACGAGGTCACCGCCGCCGACAAGAGCGTCGTGCTCTTCATCGACGAACTCCACACGGTCGTCGGCGCGGGCGGCGGGGGTGAGGGTGCCATGGACGCCGGGAACATCCTCAAACCCGCACTCGCCCGCGGCGATCTCAGCGTCGTCGGCGCCACCACCATCGACGAGTACCGCAAACACATCGAGAAGGACGCCGCGCTGGAACGCCGCTTCCAGCCCGTGATGGTCCCCGAGCCGACCGTCGACGAGACCGTGGAGATCCTGCGCGGACTGCGCGACGCCTACGAGGCCCATCACCAGGTGCGCTTCACCGACGAGGCGCTCGACGCCGCCGCCGCGCTCTCGGACCGCTATCTCACCGACCGGTTCCTGCCCGACAAGGCCATCGACCTGATGGACCAGGCCGGGGCCAGGGTCGGACTGCGCAATCTGGGCGGCCCCTCCCCGTCGAACGGTCCGGAGCAGCGGCTGACCGAGCTGCGCCGGGAGAAGGACGAGGCGGTCGGAGCCGAGGACTACGAACGCGCCGGAGCCCTCAAGGAGAGCATCCGGCAGGCCGAGAAGGAGCTGGCCGAGGCGGGGGAGGAACGCGAGGAGGCGGCCGGGGTCACCGCCGACGACATCGCCGAGGTGCTCTCGGCCCGTACCGGCATCCCGGTATCGCAGCTCACCGAGACCGAACGCGAACGGCTCCTCAAACTGGAGGACGCCCTCCACGAACGCGTCGTCGGCCAGGAGGAGGCCGTCACCGCCGTCGCCCTCGCCGTCCGCCGGGGCCGGGCCGGAATGGGCGACCCCGACCGGCCCACCGGCAGCTTCCTCTTCCTCGGCCCCACCGGCGTCGGCAAGACCGAACTGGCGAAGGCCCTCGCCGAACTGCTCTTCGGCGACCAGGACCGTATGATCCGCTTCGACATGAGCGAGTTCCAGGAGCGGCACACCGTCTCCCGGCTGGTCGGCTCACCGCCCGGCTACGTCGGCTACGAGGAGGCCGGCCAGCTCACCGAGGCGGTGCGCCGCAAACCGTACAGCGTCGTCCTCTTCGACGAGGTGGAGAAGGCCCATCCCGACGTCTTCCATCTGCTGCTCCAGGTCCTGGACGACGGACGGCTCACCGACGCCCAGGGCCGTACGGTCGACTTCCGGCATACGGTCGTCATCATGACCAGCAATATCGGCTCCCAGCGCATCCTCGAACACCACGGCGAGGTGGCCGAGATCAGGGACGAGCTGATGGCCGATCTGAAGCGGCACTTCCGGCCCGAGTTCCTCAACCGGGTGGACGAGATCATCGTCTTCCACGCCCTCACCCGGACCGACCTCGTCCGGATCGTCGATCTGCTGCTGGACCGCAGCCGCCGCCGGCTCCACGCCCAGCACGTGTCGCTGGAGGTCACCGACGAGGCCAAGGAACTCCTGGCGAACCGGGGCTACCAGCCGGAGTTCGGCGCCCGACCGCTGCGCCGGACCCTCCAGTCCGAACTGGACAACCGGCTGTCGACCATGCTGCTCGACGGCACGCTCGACCCCGGTGACACCGTGCTCGCCGACACCGCCGACGGCGAGCTGACACTCACCCTGAAGCCCGGCCCCGAGGGCGACAGCACCGGCGACGGGGCGGGGGAGCCGGAGACCGGCGGAGCGGAGGAGCGCCCGGCGGCCTGAACCGTCAGCGCCGCCGGCCCCATCACGCTGATCCGGCCCGGGTTCTGAGTGGTCTGGAGCGCGCTGTCGGCATAGCCCCGACGGTCCGCCGGACTGTGGTTCGGGGCGAGCGGGGTCACCGACGGCGTCAGCGTGCCCGTACCGACGGCGGCGACCGCCGCCCGGGACGGCCGGGTGTCCGGCCTCCCGTGCCCCATCACGCGGGAAATCCATTGGCCCGCCGGGTCCGGCCCCGGGCAGCATGGCCCCCATGGTGTCCACCGACCGTCTGACGGCCTTCGCCGCCCTGTCGTTCGTCCTGATCGTGATTCCGGGACCGAGTGTGCTGTTCGTCGTCGGCCGGGCGCTCGCCCAGGGCCGCCGGGCCGCCCTGACCACGGTCGTCGGGAACACCGTGGGCGGCTATCTGCTGATCGTGGCCGTCGCCTTCGGTATCGGCTCCGTCGTGGAGCGCTCCGTTCTGGTCTTCACCCTGCTCAAGCTGGCGGGCGCCGGATATCTCGTCTATCTCGGGGTGAAGGCGTGGCGCGGGCGGGGCGCGCTGGGCGCCGCGTTCTCCGGCGGTGCCGAGGAGCGGACCGACAGCCGCCGCACCTTCCGGGAAGGGCTGCTGGTCGGGGTCTCCAACCCCAAGACGATGGTCTTCTTCGCGGCCGTACTGCCCCAGTTCGTCGACCGCGGCCAAGGCGGGGTCGTCGTCCAGATGCTCGTACTCGGCCTGGTGTTCAGCGTCATCGCCGTCACCTTCGACATGCTGTGGGGACTGCTCGCGGCCGGGGCCCGGAGCTGGTTCGCCCGCTCGCCCCGGCGGCTCTCCCTGGTCGGCGGGGTCGGCGGACTCACCATGATCGGGCTCGGCGTGGGGGTCGCGGTGACCGGACGCCGGGACTGACCGGCGGGACTGACCGCCGGGACCGATCGGCGGCCGAAGACCCCGGCCCGGCGTTTCGCGGCCCATTGAGGACACTGACTGACCGCAAGGGTCCCTACCGTCGTCCTCATGAACAGCACAGCCACCGGCACCACCGGCGCATCCGCCGACGCACACCAGGTACACCCGTTCCGGGTGGAGATCCCGCAGCACCGACTCGACGATCTGCACACCCGGCTCGCCGCCGCGCACTGGCCCGCCGAGCTGCCCGGGGTCGGCTGGAGCCGGGGCGTACCCGTCGGCTATCTGCGGGAACTGGCCGACTACTGGCGTACGGGGTACGACTGGCGGGCGCGGGAGGCCGAACTGAACCGGTACCCCCACTTCCGGACCGAGATCGACGGCCAGACCGTCCACTTCCTGCACATCCGCTCCGAGCACCCCGACGCGACCCCGCTGCTCCTGCTGCACGGCTGGCCGGGAACGTTCGCCGACTTCCTCGATCTGGCCGGACCGCTGACCGACCCGCCCCGGCACGGCGGCGACGCCGCCGATGCCTTCCATCTCGTCGTCCCGTCGCTGCCCGGCTTCGGCTTCTCCACCCCGCTGGCCGGACCCGGGACCAACGCCGAGGCGATGGCCTCGACCATGGCCGCGCTGATGGCCCGGCTCGGCTACGAGCGGTACGGCGTCCACGGCTACGACACCGGCTCCTGGGTCGCCCCCGCCGTCGCCCGGCACGTCCCGGAGCGGGTGATCGGCGTCCACCTCAACGGCATGATCACCTTTCCCACCGGGGCCGACGGCGAGTTCGACGGTCTCTCCGAGGACGACCGGCGGCGCTGGCGGTCCATGCAGGACTTCAACGACGGCTACCTCCAGTGCAATGCCAAGCGCCCGCAGACCGTGGCGTACGGACTCACCGACTCGCCGGTCGGGCAGCTCGCCTGGATCGTGGAGAAGTTCAAGGAGCTGACCTACCCGGAGGCGGGACTCCCGGAGGAGAGCGTCGACCGCGACCGGATCCTGACGGAGGTCTCCCTCTACTGGTTCACCGGGACGGCGGCGTCCGCCGCGCAGATCTATTACGAGGAGATCTCCGCCGCCTCCTGGGGCGCGGGCGACGACGGCGACGGTGACGGTGACGGTGGCGACGGTGACGGTGACGGTGACGGTGGCGAATGGGGCGCCGGAGACACCGGGGAATGGGGTACCGGAGACGGTGGCGGTTCCGACTCCGGGTCCGAGCCCGAGTCCGCATCCGGTGGCTGGGGAGCGCGCGGCACCGTACCGACCGGAGTCCTCCTCTCCGCCCTCGACGTCACCGTCCGGCCCTGGGCGGAACGGGACCACCGCATAGTCCGCTGGACGGAACTCGACCGCGGCGGCCACTTCCTCTCTCTGGAGGAGCCCGGCCTGCTCGCCGACGACATCCGCGCCTTCTACCGGCCGCTGCGTACGGCCGCCTGATGACCGGGCCCGGGGGCCGTACGGCCGTACCATCGCGGTCCGGTACGGCTCAGGTACGGCCCCCGGGCCCGGCCCCGCGACCGCGACGACATGATCACGATGTGACGACGAGGGATGGACCACCTATGGAGATGGGGCAGGCGCGGGTTTTCGCCACCGCCGAGGACTTCGACCGCTGGCTGACGGAGCATCACGAAACGGCGACCGAGATCTGGGTCGCCCTGCCCAAGAAGGGCACGGACGCGGTCTCCGTCACCCGGGCCGAGGTGCTCGACATCGTCCTCTGCCACGGCTGGATCGACGGCCGGGCCGAGTCGAAGGGCACTCCCGACGGCTGGTGGTCGCTGCGCCACACGCCCCGGCGGCGCCGCAGCCCCTGGTCGAAGGTGAACCGGACCCGGGCGGAGGAACTCGTCCGCGAGGGCCGGATGCTGCCCGCCGGACTCGCCGAGATCGAACGCGCCCGCGCCGACGGCCGCTGGGCCGCCGCCTACGATCCGCCGAGCACTGCCCGGGTCCCGGACGACCTGCGGGCGGCCCTCGACGCCGACCCCGCGGCAGCCGCGGCCTTCGAGGCCCTGAGCCGGGCCGACTCCTACGGCGTCCTGCACGACCTCATGCTGGTCCGCAGGCCGGAGACCCGGGAGCGCCGGATCGCCACATTCGTCGCACGCCTCGCCGCGGGGGAGCCGCCGAAGGGCCGCCGGAGCTGACGGAGCCGGTGCGGCGCGTACGGTCCTGGGGCGCGTCCGTACGGGTCCGGTGCCGTACGGCCGGATCCGTACGTCCCCGGGACCGGTGAGGCGCCCGGCCCGAAGCGGTCGGCGCGTACCGCCGTTCCCGCGCGTGCCGGACGGCTACGACGCGCCCGGACCGGCCCGGCCCGTACGGCCCCGGCCCCGGGCCCTGCCGTCACCGCCCCGGCCGTCGTCGTGGCGTCTACCGGCGGACCCGCCCCGGGACCTATCCTCCGACCATGCGCGTCGCCCTCTTCGTCACCTGTGTCAACGACGCGCTCCACCCGGCCACCGGGATCGCCACCGTACGACTCCTGGAGCGGCTCGGCGTCGATGTGGACTTCCCGCTCGCGCAGACCTGCTGCGGGCAGCCGCAGTACAACGCCGGACACCGGCGGGCGGCCGAGCCGCTGGTCCGCCGGACCGTGCGGGCCTTCGCCCCGTACACCCATGTCGTCACACCCTCGGGATCGTGCGCCGCCATGGTCCGCGAGCACTACCCCCGGTTCGGGGAGAACGGGCTGCCCGGCCGGACGTACGAACTCACCGAGTTCCTGGTGGACGTCCTCGGTGTGACCGACGTCGGCGCCCACTTCCCGCACACCGTCACCTACCACCCCTCCTGCCACGGACTGCGGCTGCTGCGGCTCGGGGACCGGCCGCTCCGGCTGCTCGCCGCCGTCGCCGGAATCGAACTGCGGGAACTCCCGGGCGCCGAGGAGTGCTGCGGCTTCGGCGGCACCTTCGCCGTGAAGAACCCGGCGGTCTCCGTCGCCATGGGCCGCGACAAGCTCGACGCCGCCACGGCCACCGGCGCCGCCGTGCTCTGCGGCGCCGACAACTCCTGCCTCGTCCATCTCGACGGCATCGCCCGTCGCACCGCCCCCGGGACAGAGGACCGGGCCGGACCACCACCGGCACCGCCCCGGCCGGTACACATCGCCGAGATCCTGGCCGCCACCGAGGACGACCCCTACCGCTTCCCGGAGCCGGTGCGGTGAGCCGCCGTACCGACCTCGGGATGCCCGCCTTCCCGCCTTTCCCCGAGGCGGCGGCCGAGGCGGTCCGCGACCCGGTGCTCCGGGCCAATCTGCGCCGAGCGACCCGGACCATCCGGGAGCGGCGCGCCCGTGCCGTCGCCGAACTCGCCGACTGGGCCGAACTCCGCGAGGCGGGCAAGCGGGTGAAGGACCAAGCCCTCCACCGACTCGACCAGTATCTCGAAGAGTTGGAACGTACGGTCACCGCCGCCGGAGGCACCGTGCACTGGGCCGCCGACGCCACCGAGGCCAACCGGATCGTCGCCGACCTGGTCAAGGCCACCGGCGAGACCGAGGTCGTCAAGGTCAAGTCCATGGCCACCCAGGAGATCGGGCTCAACGAGGCGCTCGCCGCCGAGGGGATCACCGCCCATGAGACCGATCTCGCCGAACTCATCGTCCAGCTCGGCGACGACCGCCCCTCCCATATCCTCGTCCCCGCCATCCACCGCAACCGGGCCGAGATCCGGGAGATCTTCGCCCGCGAGATGGGCCGCCGGGGCCGGGCCGCGCCCGACGGCCTCACCGACGAACCCGCCGACCTCGCCGAAGCCGCCCGGCTCCATCTCCGGGAGAAGTTCCTCCGGGCCAAGGTCGGCGTCTCGGGCGCCAACTTCCTGGTCGCCGAGACGGGAACGGTCGTCGTCGTGGAGTCCGAGGGCAACGGCCGGATGTGCCTGACGCTCCCCGAGACCCTGATCACCGTCGCCGGAGTCGAGAAGACCGTCCCCACCCGGCGCGATCTGGAGATCTTCCTCCAGACCCTGCCGCGCTCCTCGACCGCCGAGCGGATGAATCCGTACACCTCGATGTGGACCGGCACCACCGACGGCGACGGCCCCAGCGCCTTCCATCTCGTCCTCGTCGACAACGGCCGGACCGGCGTCCTCGCCGACCCCGTCGGCCGCCAGGCGCTGCGCTGTATCCGCTGCTCGGCCTGTCTCAACGTCTGCCCGGTGTACGAACGCGCGGGCGGCCATGCCTACGGCTCCGTCTACCCCGGCCCCATCGGCGCGATCCTCGGCCCCCAGCTGCGGGGCACTGCGGACCCGGTCGACGCGAGCCTGCCGTACGCCTCCACACTCTGCGGCGCCTGCTACGACGTGTGCCCGGTCGCCATCGACATCCCCGAGGTCCTGGTACGGCTCCGGACCCGGATCGCCGAGGACCCCGAGGGTAAGGGCCGGGGCGGTCGGGGCCGTCGGGGCCCGCGACGGGAACGCGCCGCGTTCCGGGCGGCGGGACTGGTCCTGGCCCATCCGGCGGTACTCGCGGCCGTGGAACGCCTCCTCGGCGCGACCCGCTCCCTGCACCCGGCCCGGCCGCCGGGCCTGTCGCCGTGGACCGACGGCCGCGCGCTGCCGCGGCTCCCCGAGCGGTCGTTCCGCGCCTGGTGGCGGGAGCACCGCGAGAACTCCGCTCCGCCTCGGGCGGCCGACGACGAACGGACCGCCGCCGTACCCACCGAACCCGCCACCGCTCGCCCCGCCGTGGCAGAGTCCGACCCGTCGGCCCCGTCCCGGGACCGGATCCTGGCCCGGATCCGGTCGGCGCTGGAAGGGGCGCCCGAGCCCCCGGAGATCCGCCGCGACTACGCCGTACGCCACACCGCCGACGCCCCCTCAGCACTGACGGACCTGCTGAGCCGCCGCCTGACGGAGTATCGGGCGACCGTCCACCGCACCACCCACGCGGAGCTGCCCGCCCTGGTCGCCCGGGTCCTCGCCGCCCACCACGCCCGGAGCGTCGTCGTACCCCCCGGCCTCCCCGCGCACTGGCTCACCGCCACCGACGCGACCCGCCTCACCGACGACGACCCCGCCCACGACGGCCCGCTGACCCCCGCCGCCCTGGACCGGGCGGACGCGGTGATCACCGGCTGCGCCCTCGCCGTCGCCGAGACCGGGACGATCGTCCTCGACGGCGGCCCCGCCCAGGGCCGCCGCGCCCTCACCCTCGTACCCGATCTCCATCTCTGCGTCGTACGGGCCCCCGCGCAACTGGCGGCCTCCGTCCCCGAAGCCCTGCCCCGGCTGACCCTCACCCGCCCACTGACCTGGATCTCCGGCCCCTCCGCGACCAGCGACATCGAACTCGACCGGGTCGAGGGGGTACACGGCCCGCGCCGCCTGGAGGTCCTGCTATGTGAGGGTTAGCCGGGGAGCCTCGACCCGCGCGTCCACCGGCCCGCCCCCGCTCACCAGCCGCTCCGCCAGATCCCGGGCCCAGGCGGCGAGCCCCGAGACGTCCACGTCGTACGGATCCCCGTACCCCGCGATCCGATCGGCCCCCCGCTCCAGCAGCCGGGCCCCGCCCGGCGCGTTCCCGCGCGCCGCGTGCGTCAACCCCACGGCGAGCTGCGCCAGCCCCTGCCACAGATCCCGCTCGGGCTCCGGCCGGGTCTTCCACGCGTCCTCGAACACCTCGTGCGCGTGAAACGGCTTCCCCGCGTCGAGCAGCCGCTGCGCCTCCTCCAGGGTCTCCCCGGGCGACCGCACCACCCCCTCGGCCTGCCGAGCCACACCCGCCCGCCCGTACGGCAACGGCCGCCCCAGCCCGTCCCTGGGCCGCGCGCTCCGGGCGCGCCCTTCACTGTCCCGGTCTCTCGGTGCCCTCTCCACACCCCGATTCTCCCCGAAACCCACCCCGCCCCGCAGGCCACCGGCCCGAACCCCCCGCCGAGTGGGGTAAAGTCTTCCCTACGAGCCCGGCCGAACGACCGGCGGGGCGGACAAACGGGACGTGGCGCAGCTTGGTAGCGCACTTGACTGGGGGTCAAGGGGTCGCAGGTTCAAATCCTGTCGTCCCGACCAGCGTTTTCGCAGGTCGTAGGCGGTATCGGAGTAATCCGGTACCGCCTTTCGGTGTTTCTCGGGGACCACGCGGTCCAGCGACGCCTGACGGGTGCTGCCGGGGCCAGGCGCAGGGTGGGCGGCGCGAGGACGGGGCTGAGTGGGAGCTGGAGGCTCTTTCGGCGTCACGGCCGTGCTCACGGTCTGAGCGCCAACTGCCGCCTGGCCGATGGCTGTCCGCCGTCCGCTTCCTGTGAGTATTGTCCGTGTGTGGCCCATCGCCAGGACGAGGGTGCCACCGGGGCTACGGAGGAGCGGTCAACGCGCCGTTCGCTCCGCCCGCCGCCTGGGTCGCTGCTGGGTAGAGGAAGATTCATGAATGGTCCGGTCAGTGGTTCGGTACCCGGCCCGACGGGTTCGGCGGGTGACGCTGTGCATGTGACCGTATGGGACGGGACCGAGGGCCGGGGCGTGCCGGTGGTTTTCGCACACGGCGTTCTGACCTGGGGTGACGACAAGCTCTACGGTTTCGCCGCTCAGCGCCCGCTCGCCGACGGGTTCCGACTGCTGCTGATGGACCGTCGTGGCTACGGACAGAGCCCGGACACCGGGCGCAGCGACTACGAGACCGACGCCGACGACCTCATCGGACTGCTGGGCGAGGGCGGCCATGTGGTCGGGCACGCGTACGGCGGAGTGAGTGCGCTGGTGGCCGCCGCGCGCCGACCCGATCTGGTGCGATCGCTCACCCTGATCCAGCCCGGCGCCCTGAGACCGGCGGCCGGTCATCCGGTCGTCGCGGCGGCGCTGGAGCGGGCCCGGGCGGGAACGGCGGCACTGCCCGCCGACTTCACACCGGAGGACTTCCTTCACGCCTCCACCGAGGCGCTGGGAATGACCGCCCCGGAGCCCACCCCGATGCGGCTGCGTGCCGCCGCCACCTCGATGGCCGAACGACCCTGCTGGGACGCGGAGATCGATCTGGAGCCACTGACCGCGGCGCCCTGGCCGAAGCTGCTGATCTCGGGGGACTGGGTGGGCGCGCCCGAGCTGTACCGTGAGTACGCGGGCGAACCGCTGATCGCCTGCGCCCGCTTCCTCGCCGACCAGCTCGACGCCGAGCACCTCGTCGTACCGGGTTACTACCCGCACACCCAGCAGACGGAAGCGGTCAACGCCGCATTGCGAGCGCTCTGGGCCCGGGCGTAGACCTTCAGGGACACTCCGCCCCATGCCTCGTCCGGACCGGTCGCCCGCGTGTCGGGGAGAGACCGAAGCGGGCCGCCGGGACTGCCGGGGATCCGGCTCAACATACGCTTGCTGTCGCGGCGGATCCCGCACCCGAACCCTCCCGATGGCGGGGTCGGCTGTTCGAAGGCCGCGGGACCGGTGTCGTAGAGGGAGCCGGGGGCGGGCCAGGGCAGCATCACTCCAGAGTGTTACGAATAGCCCGATTATCTGACGGTTCCGTGAGCCCTGTCCCCTTCCGCCCTCGCCACGGGCCGGTCGATGATCCGGCCACTGCCTGTACAGGATCGGCCGGGATCAGGAAAGCCGGCCATCGGCCGTGGCCTGGCCCTACCCTGCTCACATGACGACCGTTACGACCTTCGACGCGAAGAAGCCGCCCCGGGGGCCCGTGACGCCGAAGCCTGCCCCGCGTCCGCCCGGGCCGAACCTGCCCGTACCGGGGAAGTGAAAGCGACGTCCGGGCGCATCGGCTGGGCGCAGCTTCCCGAACCGTTGGTGGCCGCGGTTGCCGGGCGTCTCGGTACGCCGTTCACGGCCCGCGACACCGAGCACTCGGCGGCGGCCGGGATCGCCTCCCTGCTCGAACTCGCTTCGGGGAAGCTCGTCTTCGTCAAGGGGCAGCGCGAGCGGAGCCCTGCACCTGCGGCTGGTGACGGGGTGGAGGCAGACGACTCGTGGTGGGGGCCCGGCTGGTCGCCCGTGGACGAGCTGGATCTCGAAGAGGCGGTGAACCCCCACCTCCCGCCGAGTGCGCCACGCGTCCTGTGGCGTCTGGACGGTCACGGCTGGCACCTCCTCGCCTTCGAGGGGGTTGCGGGCCGGGACGCTGATTACGAGCCCGCCTCACCGGACCTCGCGCCGGTCGCCTCGGCACTGGCCGAGCTCGCCTCCCTGCCCGCACCGCCCGGCGTACGGCTGCCCACCGCCTGGGACCGCTGGGGCTACTACTGCGCCGACCGGGACCAGGACCTGCTCGCCGGATCAGCGCTGCTGCACACCGACCCGGCGTCCACCAACATCGTCGTGGACGCCGAGGGCCGGGCCCGTCTGGTCGACTGGTCATGGGCCACCACCGGCCCGGCCTGGATCGACACGGCGCTCTGGGGGATGCGGCTGGTCTCCACCGGCGGGCACACCCCGGAGCAGGCGTGGCAGTGGGCGTCCCGGGTCCCGGGCTTCACGGCGACCGACCTCAGGGGCGTCGCCGTGCTCGCGCGGGCGGAGGCGCGGCGCTGGCACGACCTCGCCGCCGACCAGTGGGCCACGGCCGACTCGGTCGCCGAGTCCGCGGACGAATGGGCCGACTTCATCATCACCCGTACCGGGACCTGACCCCCGCGACACGTGCAGTGCCGGGCGGTCCGGGTTTTTCAGCGTTGTTCCGGAGTGACTGGTGGCGTGGGGTGGGCGGGGTTGTTGTAGGTGTGGGTGAGGTGCTGCTGGAGCTGGTGATGGCGGAACTGGTAGACGGCGCCGGTGTGGCGCAGTAAGCCGAGGTCGTAGGCGTCTTTGAGGAAAGCGACGGTGTCCCAGGGCAGCTTGCCCCTCAGCGGTAGCCAGACGCGGGCCAGGGTCAGCCACTGCCCCCAGGCGGTGAACGCGAGGATGTACGCCGTTGAGCCCCCCAGGCCGCCGACGATTCCCAGATTGACGGTCAGTTCCGTGGTCCAGATCATGGTCAGGGGCAGGAACTGCGGGATCAGGCGGACCGCGAGGTGAGCGGCGAGTCCACATCCGATCGCGATGGCTGGGATGAGGACCAGGAGTTGCTGGATCGCCGCGGCGCGGTTGGTGGCGAGCAGGCGGAGCGGGGTGGCTGCCGCGGTGGTGTCCATGGGGGTTTCGAGGGCCGCGACGAGGCCGTAGGCCAGACCGGCCGTCAGGCTGAACACCAGTCCGAAGAGCAGCATGTTCCCGGTCACGATTCTGAGGAACCCGCTCTCCGGGAAAATCCCCAGCTGCAGGCGCATGAGTATGTCCGCCCAGGAGTACCCGATCCCCAGCAGCCAGCCTGCCACCAGGGCGGCTCTGACGCGGGCGCGGATGTCGCTGGCCCTACCGGGGTCGGAGTGCCGTTTCATCCCGAGCAGCCGGAGTTGAACACGGGAGGGTGCGGCTGCCGGGCGGCAGGACAGGGCCAGGACGCAGTGCGCGAGGCCGAAGGTGACCGAGGCGAGGAGACCTGCCAGCACTCCCTGGAGCAGTACCGCCGAAGGTGTGAGGCCGGCCGGGAAGGCGAAGAGATACGCGAAGAGCCCCGCGAGCCAGGTGGCGGCGGCCATGCAGAGCGCGGCGGCCAGGGCGGTGTGCGCGATACGGGTCGGGAGCGGGACGGATTCGCCCAGGCGCCACCAGGCGAGGTCCTGGCGGTCGTGTCCGTCGCGGGTGAGGCTTGTGGCGAGGTAGCCGAGCCAGTACCGGGCACGCTCGGGATCGTGCCGTCGGCGGGCGGTATCGGCCTGGTCGTGAGGGCGGTGCCGGTAGAGGGTGGGAACGAAGCCCGCCAGCAGATACTCCTCGATCTGTCCCTCGGTGGGGAAGCGCGAGGTGTCGAACAGCTCCAGCGGGCTTCTCCCGGGTGTCTCGTACATCGTGCGCGCCAGGGCGACCATGAGGGGGGTGCCCAGGACCCGTCCGAGCCGGATCGCCGCAGGTGAGTCGTCCGTCCGCAGGCGCTCCAGGAACGGGTCCCAGACGCGCGCGTCCCCGCGTCCGCCGGAGGCGGCGAGCCGGTCGGTCCGGGGAAGGTACGCCGCGAGGTCTTCGACGGTGAGGTCGCCGAGTTCGGTGCACGCGGCCCAGACCAAAGGCGTGTGCCCCTCCCGGATCGCGCGGGCGTACTCCTCCCTCCGGCTGGTGAGGACCAGGGGGAGGGAGGTGCTGTTGAGAGCGTCCAGTGCCGGGCTGCGCAGGGCCTCGGCGAGTTCGTCGAAGCCGTCCAGGACCGGCAGGACCAGCTCGGCGTCCACCAGGGCGGCGGCCAGCGTCGCCCCGTCGCCGGTGCGCCGGGCCAGGTGGGGGTGGTCCCGCAGCAGCCGGTCGACCAGAAGGTCCCGGGGAGTGGTGGTGGTCGGGTCCCAGGACCCGATACTGAAGATCACCGGCACCCGGGCCGCGGATCCGGGAGCCGCGAGGAGATCGAGGACCAGCTTGACCGCCAGGACGGACTTGCCCGAGCCCGCCCGGCCGAGAATGACCAGCCTCCCCGACGCGATACCCCGGTAGGTGTCGGCGATCCCCCGCAGATCGCCGCTCAGGTCCAGCTCGCGGGGCACGGCGCCCGGCTGCAGGCGCTGGATGTTCTCCAGCCGGTCCATCAGACCGGGTGGGGCCGGACGATATCGCACCGGCAGCGGAAACGGGTCGTGGACGCGGCGGTGGTTCTCCTCACGCTGCCAGCGACGCTTCACCTCACGGGCCAGCGATACTGCCGCCTCGGCAACCACACCCGACGGTGCGTCCACGGGAAGAGCCGGTGACGTGCCGGCCGTGCCGCCATGTCCGTCCGGCCCGCAGGAACGGACGGTCAGCGCCTCGATGAACATCTGGTTGATATAGCCGCTGATCGCGGTCGACCCCCCGGAGGCGTTCGCGTCACCGGTACCCGACACAGTCACCGACCCCGCGGCGCCACCCGCTGCTCCCGGGCCGCGGTACCCGGTCACAGCCTTCCCACCCCCCTCGGCACCGGCGTCGCCGGTATCCGAGACGGTCACCGACGGCTCCGGCTCATCGCCGCCGCCTGCGCGTCCCGGTGTCTCCGCCACGGCCGCGCTCAGCCCGAGTAGTCGATACCGGAGACCGCGTTCGGACCGTGGGCGTCACCTGACCGCTCGACCGAGGCCGAGCCGCGCCCCCGGCCCCCCGGCCGCCTGATACCCGTCACAGCACCACCCCTGGCCGTTCCGCTTCCGCTGACCGTGTCCGTGGGACCCGCCAGGGGCGGCGGCTGAAGCACGGCCCAGACCAGAGCTGCCACCGCGACAGCGGCCTGGACCGAAGCCCCGGCCAACTGCCCGGCCCCCGGACCGTCCAGCAGCCAGATCAGCGGAGTGGAAACCACCACCAGCCCGGCCGCCACGATGACCGAAATCTTCCCTAACCGTGCCACAACGGCTCTCCCTGCCCGCAACACCCCTTGCCCGCCGCACATAATCCGGCCGACAGGCCACCATGCCGCATTCTCCCGCAACCACACGCCCCGAACCGGGAAAGCACGAAACCCGCTCGGACCCCTCCGCCCTCTCGTTGCCCAGCCGCCCAGCCGGCCCCGGCCCGTGCCGGTTCTCCCGGCCCGGCAGGCAGCCCCCGGTACGGCTCGGGCGGAACGAGACGGCGAGCTCGGGCGGGCAGGGTTGGCCTGGATCGCGCCGAAGCTGATCTCGGCCGCCGACGAGGCGCCCGGTGCGAACCCGCGCACCCTGCACGTCCTGCCGCCCGTCGGGCACTGGACGCTCGAGGTCGTCCCCGACCCGTCGACCGACCCGGCCGCCCTGGTGGCAGCCGGACCGGACGCCGCCGCGCACAACGCCATGCCGACCGCCGAGCGCGCGGCCGCGGAGTACCGGGTAGCAGGCCCTGGTGATGCTCGGCCGCAGCGAGGACGCCCAGGCCGAGGCCCGCAGGGCGTATGCCAGCGAGCCGTAATACCAGGCCCTGCCCGACAGCGACGACGCCCAGCGCGCAGCGACCGAGGCAGATGCGAAGGCGCAGAGCCGCACGGCCGAGAATCTTTTCGCCGTGGGGCTGGAGGAGCTTCGTCCTCAGGCCCGCCCCGATCCGATCCGGCCCGCTCCGTGCTCGCAGCGTCGGTCCGCTGGATGGCGAGACCCTGGAGGTGATCGCGTGAGCGCCGTAGCGGAGACGTCCGGTCCGGTTGCTGGTCGGGCTATCGCCATACCTGCTCAGCCACGCGGTGGAAGTTGCCCCCCAGGATCGCGGCGACGGCGCTATGGGGGTATCCCCGGGCCGGAGTTCTGTGCTGCGGTGCGGTCCTGTTCGGCGGATCACCACGTTGTTACGACGCGGGGAAGTCCCAGCCGCGGCGCATCGGCTGTCCGCAGGCTTCTGAACGCCTTCGCTCCACTGGGGCGCAGTACGAGCACGGCACGGTGTACGGTTCGCGCCGTCGTTCCGGCGACGCGTACGCCAGGGGTGCCGCTACCCGGCCGGGTACGTGGCAGCGGCTCGGCCGTTTACACCGTGCCGACCCGGTCCCAGACGTCGGCGAGCCGCGCGCTGAGCATGCCGGGGTTCTCTTCGAACCAGTGGTGTGCCGCGCCTGCCACGACGCGGCGGTGTGGTAGGCGGGGTCGTGGTGGGCTGCCAGCGGCGGCCGGGTAGCGGTACGGCGGCGATGTGAACGGCGTACGACTCCTCCAGACGCGGCCCTCCCGGTCCAGTGCAGTGCGGCGCGCCGTACCGCGAGAAAGAAGCGGTCGGTCTAGGCCGGACCGACTGCCGGGCGGACAGCATCTCGACCGGAGATCGCGCATGTTCCGGTGGTGGGCCCGAGTTGTTTCCCACCGCCGTGATCGCGAGTTGCGGATGACGGCGTCGGGCGATGACCGGGTTCGTCCGTCCGCGCACACGCGATTGTCACACTCGTGCGCCAGGCGGTGTCTTCATGTCAAACAGGCCGCAAGGCCGCTGAAACAAGGAGAACACCATGACACCGCGTGTCCCCAAGGCCGAGCTTCCCGCCGAGATGAAGGAGGCTCTCACCGAGCAGTTCGGCTCCGTGCCCGAGCCCGTCGAGGTCGTTTTCAACAATCCTGCCGTCGCCGCTTCCAGCCTGGAGTTCTCGGCGAAGGCCGCAGTGTGGGACGCGGTGGACGAGGGCCTCAAGACCTTCGCGCACATGGCCGTGGCGGCCCAGGTTGGCTGCAACTGGTGTCTGGACATCAACTACTTTGCCGCGCTGAACCAGAACCTTGACCTGGCCAAGGCCAGCCAGGTCCCCAACTGGCGTGACTCCGACGTGTTCAACCCGCTGGAGCGCGAGGTGATGGAGTACTCCGAGGCCATGACGAAAACTCCGCCGACCGTCACGGACGAGCTGTCGGCGAGCCTGCTCGAGCAGCTCGGCCCGGCGGGCCTGGTCGAGCTCACCGTGTTCGTCGGCTTCGCCAACTTCTCCACCCGGGTCAACACCGCGCACGGGATCACATCACAGGGCTACTCCGAAGCCTGCCGAATCCCGCTGGCCGAGCGGCCCGGACCGGCTGGCGCAGTCCGAGACCGCGATCGGGGTGACTCATGACGCCATGACCGACGAACTGGTCGTCACCCACTGCGGCGGAACACCCCGACGTGGCGGGGAGGGACCTTTCTGACCTGCGCTTCAGGGGCAAATGTCGATGGCTGCGGTTGAGGCCGTCCGCCGACTCTTCCCCGCGCGGACACCTGATTTCGCAGGTTCAATTCTGTCGTCCCGAATTGTGTTTTTCGCAGTTCGTAGGCGGTACCGGAGGAATCCGGTACGGCCATTCGGTGTTTCTCGGGGACCGGATGGAGAGCAAGGGGTCCAGGTGCGTCGCCTCGGGACGTTGGTGAAATGAGTGACCGCTCCAGCCGCCCGCACCGCCAACCTGTCCGGACAACGCACCTGGGCGGGTGCCGGGTATCCGGGTGCTGTCAGGTGGTCCAGGGCTGGGTGTATCCCTCCCGTAGTGGTCCGCCGACGAGGTCGAGTATCTGCCCGGTGGCGGTTATGAGCGGGAGGGGGTCGGCGTGCTCGGCCACGGCCCGGTGCCCCTCCAGGAGGGCCCGGCCCCGTACGGGATCGGCCTCCAGCAGCCTGCGGGGCAGCCACTTGCCGATACCGGTCCAGCTCCGGTGGTGGGCGGTGAGCAGGTGGACGGCTTCGCGGAGGGTGAAGTCGGCGAGGGCCAGCTGTTCGTACCGGTCGGTTCGTGGGTGGTCGGTGAGGTCGTCCATGAAGCAGGTGAGGACGTAGCGACCCCGGAACCATTCGGCTTCCGTGAGCGGTGGGGGCCCTTCGGCGATGACGGCACGGGCGTGTTCCCGTAGCTCCGCCATATGCCCCACGGTGTCGGTCAGGGGCAGTCCCTGGTCGTAGACGAACAGGATGGTGCCCCGGCGCAGTGCCCGGTCCCTCGCGAAGTGGGCCGGGGCATCCGCCCGGGTGTGCAGGAACAGCTCGGCCAGCCGCCCCTCATGACGTATCACCTCACGCCGGCTGGTCTCAGCATCCGGAAGAAGGACGGCCACATCAAGGTCACTGCCCGCCGTCGCCCGCCCGCGCGCGACTGAGCCACCGAGCACGGCCCCCAGCGCGTCGGGAAACCGAGCCCCGACCAACTCCAGAGCCTGCGCCACCGCGGAATCCCGATCATTCATGAACCATCAACGCGCCGGCCCCCTGCTGCCGTTCCGCCAGCCGCCGGTCGAGGAGAGTCTTTTGCGGCGACGCCGCGCCCGGTCCGGTCGTCGGCGCCCCGATGATGGGTGATGCCGACCAGAAGCGGCCCCTGGTCCTGGCGGAGTGCCGCAGTTCCACAGCACCATGGGCCGGTGACCATCCCGAAACCGATACCTCCTGTGGTGGCGTCCGGCCGTATGAGCCGGACACGGCAGCCCCATCTCGCTCTCACCGGCACCATGCGGCTGCGCCCGTGGCAGGAGAGCGACGCGCCGTCCCTGGTGCGGTCGTGTCAGGACCCCGACATCCAGCACTGGAACCGCCCCGGTCACCTCACCGCCGACACAGCACGCGAGAAGATCGCGCGCTGGAATCGGCGGTGGCAGGACGAAGAAGCCGCTGTCTGGGCCATCACCCTCACGGACTCCAGCACAGCGGCAGGGCTCATCGCTCTCGCCGACCTCGACCTCGCGGGTGGCAGCGCCGAGCTCGTCTATTGGCTCCTCCCCGCCGCCCGGGGGCGCGGGGCCATGACCGAAGCAACCCGAACCGTCAGCCGGTGGGCCTTCGACACCCTCCAACTCCACCGCCTGCGCATCACCCACTCCGTCGCCAACAACGCCTCCTGCACCGTCGCCACACAAGCCGGGTTCCCCCTGGAAGGCACCATGCGCAGCGCCCTCCTCCACGCCGACGGCTGGCACGACGAACACCTCCACGCCCGTGTCCGAACCGACCTCGACCTCAGTCCCCCGCCCACCGCGCTACTTCGAGGGCGGACAGATGATGGGGCCGCAAGCGTCGCGTAATGGCCGACCACCCGCCGCTGTCACGCACTCCGCCCCGCTGAGGGGATTTGGCTGCGTGGATGGCGCCGGGGCCGGGTGGCAGGCTGGGTGGGTTGGCGCGGCGCTGCACGATGGCTAGGCCGTTTCTTCGGGATCAATGCCTTGCCCAAGATGCGGTTGCCGCCGTGACCGATGAGTCCTGCTCCTGCGTGGAGTCGATCTCGATGGTGCAAGCACACGGATGGGAGCAGCGCATGGGTGAGCTGGTAGTGGTCAACTTCGTCTCGTTGGACGGTGTCATGCAGTCGGTTCTCTCGGCCGACGAGGACCGGGAGGGTGGGTTCGATCAGGGCGGCTGGGTGCTGCCTTATGTCGACGAAGTGGTGGAGCGGTTCATGAGCGAGGCCACGGCTGGTGCCGGGGCCCTGCTCCTGGGCCGCAGGACGTACGAGATCTTCGCCGCCACGTGGCCGTACGCCGACATGAACGACCCCGCGGTGGCCGCGATGAACGCGATGCCCAAGTACGTGGCCTCCCGCACGCTCAGGGATCCGGGCTGGGCGAACAGCGCTGTGCTCGGCGGGGATCTGGCGGCGGAGGTCAGCCGTATCAAGGCCGCGTCCGAGAGCGAGACTGTGGTGCTGGGCAGCGGGGGGCTGCTCGGAGCTCTGATCGAGTACGACCTCGTTGACGAGTACCGGCTGCTGGTCTTTCCTCTCGTCCTGGGTAGCGGGAAGCAGCTCTTCGCCGACGGCAAGAGCCCTCGGCGCCTGACACTTACCGCCACGCGGCCGACACCGTCCGGCGTATTGATCAACACCTACCGGCGCCGTGCGGAAGATTGAGGTCTCGGATCACCTCGCCGGCCAGATGTGGATGGCGGCGAGGTGGAGTCCGGCGAGGTAGATGGTGGCGGTCTTGTCGTAGCGGGTGGCCGGGCCGCGCCATTGCTTGATCTTGTTGATGGCGTGTTCGACCGTGTTCCGCTGTTTGTCGGCTTGGCGGTCGAACGTCGGCGGGCGGCCGCCCCGGCTGCCGAGCCGTTTGCGGTCGGCGGCCTGGTCGGCGGGCTGAGGGATCACCGCGCGGATCCCGCGACGGCGCAGGTGCGAGCGGATGGCGCGGGACGAGTACGCCTTGTCCCCGAGGATCGTGTCCGGTCTCGTGCGTGGGCGCCCTTCCACGAGCCGAAGTGTTCGAGCAGGTCCATCCTCGGCGTCCCGGTGCGGTACTTGAACGCGATCACGTCGATCACCTCGCGGTGATCACGCCACCGACCACCCCGCCTCGGCGACCGGTCCGGCAGCGGCTCGATGCGTGCCCACTGGGCGTCAGTCAACGACACACATCAACCAACAATCAGATGATCCGAAAGAAACGGCCTAGTCGACCAGCACGCCCCGACATCTGGGGTGCCGTCGAGTGTGTGGTTGTGAAGCGGTGGTCGGCCGTGCAGGGCCATGACGTCGACCAGGTCGACGCACGGCTCGTGGTGAACGTCGGCCTGCGGTCGGTGTCATCGGCCGGAGGCGACCGTCATCCGATGGGGCCGGTCTGAATGCCGCGCTGTTCTACCCCGAGGTCGAGGAGCCAGAGCGCGGCGTGCGGGAGTTGATCGGTGCCCACTGGGTGGCGTGGATGGCGAAGGTCCACCCCGGCCTCCTCCAAGCCGTCGCCGACGACGGTGCCGCGCCGTAGGTACGTCCGTGTCCGCGACGGGAGGTCTGCGTCCGGCTCCCTGGTCGTCGCGTCGCGAGCGAGCGACAATCGCCCACATGATCGCGCCCTCCGGTGGCTCGTCCACCTTCCGTGACCTGTCCGCCTTCACCGCGTGTCCTCGCGTCAACTCTCTTGCCCTGTCCGTCGACGGCACTCGCCTCGTCGCGGCCGTGCAGTCGCTGTCCGGGGACGGGACGCGATACGTGTCGGCTCTGTGGGAAATCGATCCGTCCGGGGAGCGCGAAGCGCTGCGGCTGACCCGGTCCGACAAGGGCGAGTCGGGGCCGGTGTTCGGTCCGGACGGAACCCTGTACTTCCTGTCCGGACGCGCCCCCGAAGAGGGTGACGAGGGCGCGGCGCTGTGGGCGCTGCCGCCGCGGGGGGAGGCCGCCGTCGCGGTCCGGCACCCGGGCGGGATCGCCGCGTTCACCGTCGCCCGGGATTCCGGCGCGCTGTGCCACACCGCGGGGTTGCTGCCGGGTGCGGCCGACGCCGAGGAGCACGGCGAGCTGCGCGCGGCGCGGAAGGACGCGAAGGTGACCGCGATCCTCTACGAGTCCGGGCCGGTCCGTGCCTGGGACCGCGACCTCGGTCCGGAGGAGCCGCACACCTTCGTCCGTGCCGGTGCCGGTGAGGAACCGGTCGTCGCCGGTGGGCAGGGAATCGGTCTGGAGAACCCGGGGGACGCGGCGTTGTCGCCGGACGGCACCCGGGTCGCGTACCCCCGGTTCGTGCCCGGGCGGGTCCCGGACGAGCACCGTACCGCCGTGGTGGTGGCGGACGCGGTGAGCGGTGCGGAGATCCGCGTCGTCGGTGATCCGGAGCATATTTACGAGGCGCCGCGGTTCACATACGACGGTTCGGCCGTCGTATGCCGCCGGATGCGCTACCCGACGTACGACGACCCCTGGGAAGTGACTCTCGTCCGGATCGACCTGACCGACGGCACGGTGGGGGACCTGCTGCCCGGGTTCGACAACTGGCCCGGGGAAGTGATCTGTTCACCGGTGGACGACACGCTCTTCTTCGTATCCGACGAGCTGGGGCACGCGCCCGTCTTCCGGCGCGACCCGGACGGTGGCGTCACACGCCTCACCGCGTCGGGTGCGTACGGTTCGCTGACCGTGGCCCCCGACGGGCGGACGCTCTACGCACTGCGCCACGCGGTCGACATGCCCCCGACGCCCGTCCGGATAGCGGCCGCCGCCGTCGACCGGACTCCGGTCCCTCTGCCCGCCCCGGGCGGCGTCGGGGATCTGCCCGGCACACTCACCGAGGTGCGTACGGAGGCGGACGACGGATTCGTGCTGCGCGGCTGGCTCGTCCTGCCCGAGGGCGCGTCCGCCGAGCGGCCCGCTCCGCTGCTCGTCGCCGTCCACGGCGGCCCGCAGTTCAGCTGGAACGGCTGGACCTGGCGGTGGAACCCCTGGCCGTTCGCCGCGCGCGGCTATGCGGTGCTGCTGCCGGATCCGGCTCTGTCGACGGGCTACGGGCAGATCAACCACCGGCGCGGCTGGGGTCAGTGGGGCGGGCGCCCCTACACCGATGTGATCGCCCTGACGGACGCGGCCGAGGCCCGGGACGATATCGATGCCTCCCGTACGGCACTCGCCGGCGGCTCGTACGGCGGATATCTGGCGAACCGGGTCGCCACCAGCACGGACCGGTTCAAGGCGATCATCAGCCACGCGGGTCCGTGGGACCTGTGGATGTTCCAGGGCGACACGGACGCGCCCTGGTACTTTCAGCGGATCTTCGGCGATCCGCTGACCCGCCCCGACCGGTACGAGGCCGACTCGCCGCACCTGAACGTCGCGAGGATCCGCACGCCGGTGCTGGTCATCCACGGCGCGAAGGACTACCGCGTACCCGTCGGGCAGGGCGCCGCGCTCTTCCAGGAACTACAGCGGTACGAAGTCCCGGCGAAGTACCTCTACTTCCCGGACGAGAACCACTGGGTGGTGGGGCCGAACCACGCGCGCCTGTGGTACGAGACATTCCTCAACTTCCTCGACCACCATGTCCTCGGCGCCGCATGGCGGCAGCCCGGCCTGCTGTGACCGGTCGGTCTGTACCGGCCTGGTGCGGATATACCGGAGCAGCCCCGGCAGCGGTCGGCCGATCCGGCTCCCGGCCTGGTCATCCGGCGTGGTGGAGCCGGGCGGCCTGGTTCCGCAGAGCGGTCACCATCACCTGCGCCTGAGCGGAAGGGCGCGGCGGGGTCAGGGCAATGGTCGCGCGCCCGGCCCAATGGCTGTCGGTAATGGGCACGGCTCGTACGCCTGCGGGCAGGGCGGGCCGGGCCAGCTCGGGGACGACCGTGATGCCCATGCCCGCCGCGACCAGTCCCAGGCGGGTGGACCAGCTGCGCGCGGTACTGACGATCCGGGGGTTGGCCAAGGTCGGCCAGGCTCCGAACTGCGGCTCGCCCGGAGCTCCCTCTCCGGCGATCCAGTGTTCCCGGGCCAGCTCCGGCACGGTGACGGCAGTGCGCTCCGCGAGCCGGTGGGTATCCGCGACGGCGACCAGGAGATGGCCGTGGAGCAAGGTGGTCTGTCTGAGTTCGTCCAGGTCGTACTCCGGGAGACCCTGGCCGACTCCGATGACCACCACGTCCAGCCGGCCGGCGCGCACCCGCCGGAGCAGGGCGGGTGTCGAAGCGTCTTCCAGGACGATGGCGAGCCCCGGATGGCCGGAGACCACCTCGGCCATCGCTCGCGGGACCAACGCCATGGCCGCGGTGGGGTAGGCGCCGACCGTGAGGCGGCCCGCGAGCCGGTCGCGCAGACCGGCGAGTTCCAGCTCGGTCGACGCCAGGTCGGCGAGGATCTCGGTCGCGCGCCGGACGAGGACCGCCCCCGCCGGGGTGAGCGCCACACCGCGTCCTCCGCGGTGGAAGAGCGGCGCCCCGGCTGCCGCCTCGGTGGCGGCGACCTGGCGGGAGACGGCCGACTGGGTGTAGCCGAGCGCCTCGGCGGCCCGGGTGAACGATCCTGTGGTGGCGACCTGGTGAACGACGCGCAGTCCGGTGATGGTGAACTCAGCCATGGTCGGAACCGCCATGCGGATATGTCATGGAAACCATGCTGAACCATCGTTGGACCGCATGACCGACCGGGGGCAGGCTAGTGCCATGACAACGGAATTCACCCGGGAAGACCTTGTCGCGCGGCTGGTCCGCGCCGGTGAGCTGGAGGTGTCGGGCGAAGACCTGGCCGAGGCGGCGACATACTTCGATACGGAGAGATTCCGCTTCCACGGGCCGGACGGCTTCGAGTCCGACTTCGACGGGCTCAGCGCCTACTTCGCCGCGGTGCGCGAGGCTTTCGACGACCGGTCGATCCGGCGCGGCATCGTGGTAGCAGAAGGCGACCACATCGCCTGTCAGACCTGGATCGAAGGCACCTTCGTCCGCGAGTTCACCCGGTCACCGGCCGGACCGCTGCCTCCCAACGGCGAACGCGTCGTATTCGACCTGATCAACATCTTCCGCTTCGACGACCGGGGCCGTCTCGTCGAGGAGTGGGTACGTATCGACAACCGCGCCCTCCTACGCCAACTGGGCGCTGAGGAAAGCGGCGTGCCCGGTGGCGCCGGGGGCGCCTGAAGGGATGGGCCGGTGACTGGTGCGTCTCCGGCCGGAGAGCCGAGTGTGCCCGGGCCGCCTCCCTGCTGACCCGGGCACGCGTGGTGCCGGGTCGAGGAGTCTCCCTGCCGGGCCCGGCTCGCGCGGCGGAGGCGTGGATCGTCCCCGCCGCCGAGCCGGAGCGCCGGTGGTTCCCGTCCGGCAGGAGGTGGGAGAACCGACTCGGCCCGCCGGTCCCTGACCGGCTGTCACTCCGGTGTCATCGGAGCCTCGGCAGGGGTCGCCGGGAGCGGTCGCAGCAGCACCGCCCGGGCCACGGCCGGTGTGAACAGCGCTGTGACGGGAGCGGAGAGACCCAGTACGGAGCGGAAGGCGCGCCCCACCACGGGGTCGCCGACGTAGTACGCCTGGACGCGCCGTAGATACCAGTCGGCGACGCGGTCGGCGGCACTGCCGCCGACCGCCGTGCCGATGGCGCCGGGCATCTTGCGGTCCGCCCCCGCGGAGATGTCCCACGCCAGCCGGGACGACGCCAGGATCGCCCGCTGGACCCGGCGGGTCGTGGGCGTCGGGCCCGGCTCGGCCAGGGCGTCGCGCAGGGCGACCGCGTTCATCGCCGCGACGGCCATGCCCTGCCCGTAGATCGGGTTGAAGGTACACAGGGCGTCGCCCGTCGCGAGGAATCCGGCCGGATGCCGACCGGGATGGTCGTAGCGGCGGCGGATGTTCGCGGGCTGCCGGTAGCCGAACGCCGGTGAGAGCGGTTCGGCCTCGTCCAGCCACCGGTGCAGGGGCGGATGCGGCAGTCGCTTCGCGAAGGCCACGAACTCGTCCGCCCCGGTGGGCGGCTCGTCGCCGCGCAGCCCCGAGACGATGACCAGATGGGTGCCGTCCTCCAGCGGTAGCGCGCCACCGGCGCGGGTCTGGTCCGGGCCGGGATAGACGTAGTAACCGGCCGTATCGCCGTCGAGGGACCCGCTCGGACCCCGGTAGAGACGGGAGGCGTAGGCGAGCCCGGTGTCGAGGGTCTCCTCGTACGCGGGCTCGGCGCCGATCCCGGTGAGCCATTGCGCGGCCTTCGTACCGCTGCCCGACGCGTCGACGACCAGGTCGGCCTCCAGCGCGTCCCGCTTCTCCCGGGCGTCGCCGGAGCGTCGCTGCCGCAGCAGTACGCCCCGTACCCTGGCGGCGTCGCCGATCAGCCCTCGTACGTCGGTCCCTTCCAGCACTTCGATCGCCGGGTCGGCGAGAACTCGCCGCCGGATCAGCCATTCCAGCTGTGCCCGGGAACCGGTACGGATGTACGTGGTGGCGGGCAGCCGCCGAATCCAGCGCCCGTCCTGCCACAACACCAGGCCGGACGGCATACCCACCCGTGGCGCCCCGGCCTCCGTCAGCTCCGTGAGGAAGCCCGGCAGCAGTGACTCCAGGGCCGTCTGCCCGCCCTCCAGCAGGACGTGCGGATGCCGTCCCTGCGGTACCCCGGGCCGCGGCTCCGCGCCCTCGGGTAACCTGTCGCGCTCCACGATGGTCACCCGGTCCGCGTACCGGCTGAGGGCATGGGCGGCGAGCAGCCCCGCGAGGCTCCCGCCCACCACGACCGCATGCCGCTCTTTTCGCCCGCCGCCCACACTCCGACGCCGCTCCGTACCGGCAGTGCTCACCAATCCGTCCCTTTCTGATCCCTGACCCGCTTTGCCGTAGGAACCCCAGTATCCGGCCCCGTCGCACGAGATGGTTGCGATCGCCGGTTTCCGGCAGGCGGGCGGGGCGATCGGGCCCGGCCCGGATACCATCCGCGAAATCGGCAGCGAGTGAAGGAGACGCCGCGTGAGGCGCACGACGCCGGAACGGCCCCTCGACGTCGAGGCGGTGTTCCCCGGGCTCGCGGCATATCGGGGGACGGCGACCCGACTGCATCCGCGACCGGGCTTCCCGGGCGTCGCGGACAGTTCGGTGGGCGGCCCGTTTCTGTGGCCGGCGGACGAGCCGTGGCCGGTGTGCACCGTTCCGCACGGCCGGACCACCGGTCACCGGCCGGCCGATGTACGCCGGGAGCGGACGATCCGCGCCGAGGCGTGGGGGCGGGAATCCCCGCGAGGGCCGGCCGAGGCCGAGCCCGCCGAACCGGCCTCCCCCGCCCCCGGACCGTACGCGCCGCGGCTCGGCGAGCAGGACCCCGTTCCGCTGCTCGCGCTCGCCCAATTGTTCACCCGGGACGTCCCCGACCTGGTGGGGCCCGACGGGTGCGACCTGCTCCAAGTGCTGTGGTGCCCCGCCGAGACACACGGCCCCCGCGGCGACGCGTTCGACGTCGTACTCCAGTGGCGGCGCTCCGCGGACGTGACGGACGTCCTGCACCCCCAGCCCGAGCCCGTCGTCATCGGCCGCCCCCAAGGGCTCCCCGACCCGTGTTTGCTCCACCCCGAACAGGTCGTGGAGCACGAGTACATCGAGCTGCTGGCCGATGAACTCCGGGAAGCCGTCGAGGAGTGGGAGGAGGAACTGGAGGAGTCGGCCGACGACGCTGCGGACGGCGCCCCGCAGCCGGTGAGCTATGAGACGTACGAGGCGTACGAGGCGGCGATGCGCGCCGCCGAGCGGGACACCGACGCGGTCGTGAGCTACACCGGTGATCTGTCGATCGCGCCGGGGTGGAAGGTCGGTGGCTTCGCCTCCTGGCACCTCACCGGCCCCACCCCCGTCGACTGCGTCTCCTGCGGCACATCCATGAGTCTGCTGCTGACGGCGACCGACCGGGAGTGGGACGCCGGGACGCGGAGCTGGATCCCCGTCGAAGACGGTGAGCTGGTGGATGTGAACGGCGCGAACACACCGACCGGTGTTTCCCCGGCCCGCGGCACGATGCACATCCTCACCTGCCCTGCCGAACCGGCCCATCCGCACCGGACCGTCTTCCAGTGACCCCGCCGCTGCCGGAACCCGGCCGTATCGACCGCGTCACCGACGGGGCCGTGCTCCGCCCCGCGCGGGACGACCGTACGAAAGCGGTCAATGCGGGAACCGGAGTCCGGAGGGGTAACCTGCCGCCGTCCCGGGACGCCCGTTCCGGGTCTTCGAGGAGGACGCCTCATGAAGGACCCGCAGTCGCGGATCGATACCTCGGTCGCCCATTCCGCCCGCGTCTGGAACTACTGGCTCGGCGGCAAGGACAACTACGAGGCCGATCAGTTAGCCGGGGAGGCGTACGAGCGGACGTTCCCGCCGAGCCGTGCCTTCGCGCAGGAGTCCCGGCATTTCCTGCGCCGCATGATCACCTATCTGGCCGGTGAGGCCGGGGTTCGCCAGTTCCTCGATCTCGGTGCCGGGCTGCCGACGGTGAACAACACGCACGAGGTGGCCCAGCGCATCGCGCCCGATGCCCGTGTCGTCTACGTCGACCACGATCCCATCGTCATCCGCCATGTCGACGCCCTGCTCACCAGTACGCCCGAGGGCGCCACCGCCTATGTCGAGGCGGAGATGCAGGACACGGAGAAGGTACTCGCCGACGCGGCGCGGACACTCGACCTCTCCCGGCCCGTGGCACTGGTCTGCTGCGACGTCCTCGGCCATATCGTCGACTTCGACGAAGCGCTCGGCCTGATCGACCGGCTGACGCGGCGGCTGCCCTCCGGCAGCTTCCTCGCCCTCAGCCACTGCTGGGCCGACGGGCCGGAGCACATCGCCGCGCAGAACGCCTACAACGCGACCGGCGCCATCCCTTACATCCTCCGCCCGCCCTCCATGATCGCCCGCTTCTTCGAAGGTCTGGACCTGGTCGATCCCGGGCTGGCGTCCTGGCCGAACTGGCGGCCGGACTCCACCACCGGTACCGCCACCGTCCGCGCCGGCTGGGGAGCCGTCGGCCGCAAGCCGTAGCCGCGTCCGGCCCGGCGTCCGCCCTGCTGTCTCCTGCTGTGGGGCTGCCGTGTCGGTGGTGGGGGCTAAGGTGCGCTGCTGTGGACGCTGACGATCTCGACTACCGGACCCGGACGCGGACGGGCTGCGTACCTCCGTCATTGGTGGAGCGGCTGCTCCGGCTGGGTCATGAGCGGGAGGTGGAGTTCCAAGCCGGGCGCGGGGAATGGTTCTGCGCCCTGGAGTGGGCCCGGCTGCTCGGCCAGCGGGGACGGCGCGAGCATGCGTTGGAGGTGCTCGCTCCGTATGCCGCGACGAACTGGTGGCCGGCGGCCCGGGCGCGGGCGGAACTACTGGAGGGCTGGGGCCTGGCGGAGGAGGCCATCGGCCTGTGCCGCCCGTACGCGGAGGCCGGTGAGCGGGCGGCGGTGGACTTCTTCGCGCGCCTGCTGGCCCGGCACGGCCGCGCCGACGAGGCGTTCGCACTGTTGCGCGCCGGGATTCGGGACTGGTTCCTCGCCGAGTGCCTGGTCGACATCGCCGAAACCGCGGGCAGGGACGAGGACGCGGCGTCCCTGCTGACGGCCCGGGTCGAGGCGGCGGCTCCCGCTTGCGACGACCCCGACTGCGGCAACCTCCGGACGGAACCGTCCAACGCGGTCGGGCTGCTCGCCGCGATCCGGGAACGTCAGGGCCGGATCGAAGAGGCGATCGCCCTGCTCCACACCCGGGGGACCACCTCCGTCAACGGCCGTGATCAACTGGCGGACCTGCTGGCCGGACACGACCGGATCACCGAACTGCGGGCGTACGCGGCCTCCGACTTCCACGGTCACGCGGTGCAGCGCCTTGCCGAAGTGCTGGAGGAACGCGGCGACGCGGAAGGCGCGATCGCCGCCTACCGTGCGTTCGGGAATACGCCGGTCGGGATGTGGCGGGTGGCCGTCCCGCTTTCCGAGCTTTTGGTGCGGTACGGGCGGGGTGGCGAGGCGATCGAGGTGATGCGCGCGCTCGCCGAACACGCCGGCGCGGAGGACTGGATCGTCCACACTCTGTGCGACCTCTACGCCGACCAGGGGCGGCCCCGGGACGGACTGGAGTTCCTCGATGCCCTCAAGGCGCGAAGCGGTGGCAAGGAGGATTGGGACCTCTTCCGGCTGCGGCTTCCGCTGATGGCCGAATGCGGCCTGCTCGACGAGGCGGTCGAGCGGATTCGGGCGCATGCCGAGGGCGACACCTGGTACGCGGCCCGGGCGCTGTCCGGCGTATTCGCCGAGGCGGGCCGTACCGAGGAGGCCGCCGCTGTTCTCGAACAGCACCCGGCGTTCAACCGCTCCCTCCTTGCCGAGCGGCTCATCGATCTCGGCCGGGTCGAAGACGCGATACGAGTCCTCCAGGAGCCGAGGGCGGAGCCGACCGCACCCGTCGGAGAGGACTCCTACTCCACCGAACCTCCTTTCTGACAGATCGGGTTGGTGCGGGAACGCCGCTGAGCTCCCGCGACGACGTCGGTCGTGCCGGGCCGGGTGGTGGAGTCCGGATCCCCGGGTTCTCGGAATGGACCTTTTCCAACCCGTTCCCCCCTCTCCTGTGGTGGAGTGCCGTACCAGCGTCGGCGTCTACCGGGTTCGGTGCGCGGACAGGGCCGGTTCGGGGACCGTCCGCCCGTCGGCCCGGCCCGCGCCGGTTCAGTGGAGACAGAGGCAGAACGGATGACCGGCCGGGTCCGCGTAGACGCGCCAGTTGGTGTTCGGGTGGAGCTGGTCCGTGCGTTCCAGTACGGTCGCCCCGAGGGCGAGCGCCCGCCGCTCCTCCGCTTCGAGGTCGTCGACGTCGAAGTCCAGGTGGAGTTGCTGCGGGCGGCGCTGGCCGGGCCATTCGGGGGGCTGGTAGCCGTTCACCCGCTGGCAGGCCAGGGGGGTTCCCTCGAAGCCGTGTACCTCGATCCAGTCGGGATCGTCCGGGTTCGGCACCACCCGGCCGCCGAGTAGTGCCGCGTAGAACTCCGCGAGCCGTACCGGATCGGCGCAGTCCAGTGCGATCGCCTGCAGTTTTCGAATCACTTCCGGCACCTCTCGTCCCTCGGCCGCTGCCGCGGCTCATCCGTTACGGATGGGCCTACCCGCAGCTGTCACGGGCACGCGCCCCGGTCGGCGGGTTCCCCCGGTCAGGTACCGGCCCGTGTCCTCGGCGGTTCCGCGGCCGTTCCGGTGTCGGCGGTGCCGTCCGTGCCGGGGCCCGGGGGCTCGGTGCCGGGCGGGCGTACCGACCGGAGCAGCAGAAAGGCGCAGGCGCTGAGCAGCAGCATCAAGGCCGCGCCGGTCCAGGCCACCGCGTGGACGCCGTCGGTGAAGGCGTCCCGGGCGGTGGTGAGGAGTTCGGCGGCTGCCGCGGGGGGCAGCTCCGGGGCGGTGGTCACGGCACCGGCGAGGTCCTCGGCCGCAGCGCCGGGAGCCTCGGGCAGTGCCTCGATCCGGGGGCCGTAGACCGCCGCCACGATACTGCCCGCCACGGCGACCCCGAGGCCGACGCCCAGTTCGCCGCTCGTCTCCGACAGCGCGGCGGCCGAGCCGGCTTTCTCCTGCGGGGCGGTGGCCACCACCAGGTCGGTGGTGAGGACGGGCGTCGGGCTGATGCCGAGGACCGCGATCGCGGAGCCGGTGACGAGCGCTGTCACACCGCCGGTGCTGTCGGCCCGGGTGACCAGGACGAATCCGGCGACGGCGATCAGGGTGCCCGCCGCCATGACGTGTGCGTGCCCGAACCGGCGGGCCAGGAACGGGGCCGCCAGCGAGCCGACCGTCGCGGCGAGCACGATCGGCAGCATGTACACCCCGGCCTTCAACGGTGTCATGCCTGCCACCATCTGGAGGAACTGCGGGTTGAGGTATTCGAGACCGTTGACGGCCAGCAGTCCGAACATCAGCAGGACGAGTGCCGCCGAGAAGGCCCGGTTGGCGAAGAGGCTCATGTCCAGTACGGGGTCGGGCAGCCGCAGTTGCCTGCGGATGAAGGACCGGCCCGCCACCAGTCCGGCGATCAGGGCCAGTACGGCGTCGGGCCCGGGACCGTGCGCGGCCGTCTGCTTGAGGGCGTAGACCAGCGGGAGCAGCGCGGCCAGGGAGAGCGCAATGCTCGGCAGGTCGAGCCGCCCGGGCTCGGGGTCGCGGAACTCCGGCAGCAGAAAGGGTCCGGCCACGACCAGTACCGCCATCACGGGTACGGCGAGCAGGAAGACCGATCCCCACCAGAAGTGCTCCAGCATGACGCCGCCGACCAGTGGTCCGACGGCCACCCCGACGGACATCGCCGTCATCCACAGGGCGATCGCGAAGGACCGCTGCCCGCCGTCCCGGAACATCGTGCTGATCAGGGCGAGGGTCGACGGCATCAGGGTGGCGCCCGCGATACCGAGGAGAGCACGGCTCGCGATCAGCATCTCGGCGTTCACGGAGTACGCGGTGAGGACCGAGGCGACTGCGAACGTGAACCCGCCGGCCAGCAGCAGTCTGCGGCGGCCGATTCGGTCGCCGAGGGTGCCCATGGTGACCAGGAAACCGGCGATCAGGAATCCGTAGATATCCATGATCCACAGGGACTGGGTGGCGCTGGGCCGAAGGTCGGCGCTGAGGTGGGGCGCGGCCAGATAGAGGACGCTGATGTCCAGGGCGATCAGCAGCAGGGGGAGCGTGAGCACCGCGAGCCCGGTCCACTCCCTGGGGCCCGCCCGGCGAGCGGCCTCGGGCGCGGGATAGGGCGGCATGGTTCCTCCGGTGGTCGGTGGGGCGGGTGATGTGCCTCCAGGGTGCGGACACCGGGTTCTGGAATGGTTTCGGCCGGTGGCCGCGCGGGGCCGTCGACGGTTTCGCGAAGCCGTACGGGCCGGGGTGCGGGCGGCTTGGAAGGCATCGACGGTTTGGAAGGCGTTGACGGCATGGACGGCATGGACGGCGTGGACGAGGTCGCGGAGCCGTCCGGGCCCGGCCGTCGATGATCGCCGTAGGCTGGGCGGATGCGATTCGGGGTGCTGGGCCCACTGCGGGTGTGGACGGCGGGCGGCGACCCCGTGCACGTACCGGAGCGGAAGGTACGGTTCCTGCTTGCCGCGCTGCTCGGCCGGGAGGGACGCCTCGTCCCCGTCGGCCGGCTGATCGACGATCTGTGGGCGGGGGCGCCGCCCGCCGAGCCCGTACGGGTCCTGCGGACCAAGGTGTCGCAGTTGCGCCGGGCGCTGGAGGACGCCGAGCCGGGCGGCCGCGAGTTGGTCGTCGCCGCGTCCGCCGGATACCGGCTGGCCGCCGCGGCGGGTGCGGTGGACGCCGACCGGTTCCGGGAGCTGGTGGCCCGGGCCGGAGCGGACGGCGATCCGGCGGTGCGGGCGGAGCTGCTGGGGGAGGCGCTGGCGCTGTGGCGGGGGCCCGCCTACGCAGAGTTCGCCGATGAGGCGTTCGCGCGGGCGGCGGTGGCGCGGCTGGAGGAGGAGCGGCTGGCGGCCCTGGAGGACCGCGCGGAGGCGCGGCTGCTGCTGGGCGAGGACCGGGCGTTGTTGGGGGAGTTGGCGGAGCTGGTGGGGCGGTATCCGCGGCGGGAGCGGTTACGGGGCGCGCAGATGCGGGCGCTGTACCGGGCCGGGCGGCAGAGTGAGGCGCTGGCGGGCTATCACGAGCTGCGGAAGCGGCTGGACGCCGAGTCGGGGGTGGTGCCGGGGCGTCGGATCGCGGCCCTGTACGGGGCGATCCTGCGTCAGGATCCCGATCTGGAGGCGCCGGGCGGCGCGGATTCGCCCGTACGCGATCGGCGGAACCGGCTGCCCGCCCCGCTGACCGGTCTGGTCGGCCGCGACGGCGCGGTCGACGCCGTACGGGCCCGGCTCGCCGACGCCCGGCTGGTGACGCTGACCGGGCCGGGGGGCGTGGGCAAGACCCGGCTGGCGCTGGAGGTGGCGCACCGGGTCGCGGCCGGATACGACGACGCGGTCCTGGTGGAACTGGGTTCGGTGGACCGGGCCGGGCCGGTGGTGGACACGGTCGCAGCGGCGTGCGGGGTCCGCGACGAGGTCGGTGAACGGCCGCCCGCGACGGCGGGTACGGGGCCCCGGCCGGGGCCTCTCGCCCGGCTCGCCGCCGCCCTCGCCGACCGCCGGGTACTGCTCGTCCTGGACAACTGCGAACATCTGGTGGACCCGGTGGCCGAGTTGACGGCCGCCCTGCTGCGGGCCGCGCCGGGGCTGCGGGTCCTGGCCACCAGTCAGGAACCGCTGCGGGTCCCCGGCGAGGCGGTCCAGCCGGTCGCACCCCTGCCGGAGGCCGACGCGATCCGGCTGTTCCGCGCCCGGGCGGCGGCGTCCGCGCCCGGTCTCCGGTTGGAGGGGCGGGCCGAGGAGAGGGCCGCGGAGATCTGCCGTCGTCTCGACGGTCTGCCGCTCGCGCTGGAGCTGGCCGCGACCCGGGCGGGCTCGCTGGGCCTGGACGCCCTGGCCGACCGGCTCGGAGACCGGTTCCGTCTGCTGGCCACCGAGGGGCGCGGGGTCGCCGCCAGGCACCGCACGCTGCGCGCGATGATCGACTGGAGCTGGGATCTGCTGGACGCCCAGGAGCGCGCCGTCCTGCGCAGACTCTCCGTCCATGCCGACAGCGGTACGCTCGCGGGCGCCGAGGCCGTCTGCGCCGGGCCTCCCGTCGACCGGGCCGATGTCCCCGACGTTCTCGCCCGGCTGGTCGAAAGGTCCCTCGTCGCCGCCGTCCCGGATCCCGCCGTCCCGGATCCCGGCGTCACGGGGTCCGGGACCGGGGTGCGGTACCGGCTGCTGGAGTCCGTCGCCGCGTACGGCCGTGAACGTCTCGGCGCGGCCGGGGAGACGGCGGCCGTACGGGCCCGGCACCGCGCCCACCACCTCGCCCTCGCCGAACACGCCGACGCCCGGCTGCGCGGCCCCGGTCAGCGGGACTGGCTGGCGGTCCTCGACGCCCACGGCCCCGACCTGCGGGCCGCGCTGGACGGCGCGGTCGAGCACGGGGCGACCGCCGACGCGCTCCGGCTGGTCAACGCCCTGTCCTGGTACTGGTATCTGCGCGGGCGGCTCAACGAGGCGGCCCGGGCGCTGGACGCCGCCCTCGCCCTCACCCCGAGTGCGGACGACGCACCCCGGGTCGCCGCCGCGCGAGTCTGGCGTACCGGTATCGACATCGTCTGCGGCCGGGCCACCGACGCGGGCCGGGCCGCGCTCGACGCCCTGGCGGCGTACGAAGGACCCGACGGCGTCGCCGACCCCGTGGGCGAGGCGCGCGCCCGCGGCTATCTGGCGTCCCTGCTCGGCTTCGACAGCCTGCCGACCGGCGAACGGCTGGCCGCCCGGGCCCTCGACGCCACTGCTGAACCGGACGACACCTGGGGAACGGCGGTCGTGCTGTCCACCCGGGCCCGGCAGCGGCTGACCCGCGGTGATCTCACCGGCGCCCGTGCCGACGCCGACCGCGGCCACGCCCTCTTCACCGGACTCGGCGACACCTGGGGCCGCCTCCGGAATCTGCCCGTCCTCGGCACCCTCGCCGAGATCGCGGGCGACTACGACGAGGCCGCCCGGTTGCACGGGGAGAGCGTCCGGGCGGCCGGGGAACTGGGGCTGTGGAGCGAGCTGTCGTACGGCCTGTCGGCGCTGGGGAACGTCCTGCTCCTCACCGGGGAGCCGGACCGCGCCGAGGCCCTGCACCGGCGGGCCCGGCGGCTGGCCGTCGACCACGCGGACGAGTTCGGGCAGCGGATCGCCGAACTGGGACTCGCCCTCGGCGCCCGGCGGCGCGGCGACCCGGACACCGCCGAGGTGCTGCTGCGGCGCTCCTTGGACTGGCACCGCGAACGCGGTGTCGACGCCGCCGTGGTGCCGGTCCTGGCGCACCTCGGGTTCCTGGCCGGGGAACGCGGGGACGTCACCGAGGCACGGTCGCTCCACCGCGAGTGCCTGGCGGCGGCGCGGGCGGTCGGCGACCCCCGCGCGGTGGCGCTGGCGCTGGAAGGGCTGGCGGACGCGGCCGCGCTGGGCGGGGACCCGGCGGAGGCGGCCCGGCTGCTGGGCGCGGCGGTGGCCGCGCGGGAATCGGTGGGGGCGCCCCTGCCGCCCGCCGAACGGGGTGACGTGGACCGGGTCATCGCCGCCGCCCGGTCGGCGCTCGACCCCGACGCCTATACGGTGGCGTTCCGCGCGGGGCACGCGCTCGGTACCCGGATCCGGCCGCGCCCGGAGCCGCCCGGCGCGTCCCGGCCGGAAGGGGCGGCCCTGCCCGCTCCCTCGGTGTGACGAGGGCGCGGTGCGGCGGTCCGGGACCGTATCGAACGGGCCCGGTGTCCGGCCGAGTTCACGGCGATTCCGGTACGACGTCCTCCCGCCCGGTCACCGGACGGTCACCGGGTGGGAGACCGCGAGCGGGCGTCCCGATCCCGGTCTTCCCGTGGTTCAGGCCGCCGAGCCGACGACGGCGGTGACGCGGATCTCCACCCGCATCTCGGCCAGTCCGAGGGCCGTGACACCCGTCTCGGTCCAGATCGGCTCGCGGCCGCCGAGCCGGCGGCGGAACTGCTCGGCCATGATCGTGTTGTGGTCGGCGCCGATGACGCCCTCTTCCGGTGTGACCTTGTGATACGAGTTCACATGGATGACGTCCCGCCAGGTCGCGCCGACCGTGGCGAGGGTGCGTTCCACATTGTCGAAGGCGAGGACGATCTCGTCCTCCAGCGAGTCGGGGACGACCAGATCGTCGTCCACCCCGGCCTGACCGGAGATCTCCACCCGGTCGTCGACCCGGACGGCGCTGCTGTACCCGAGGGCCTTGTTCAGCTTCTCGCCGTAGCCCGAGGTGATGCCGAAGGTGACGGTGCTCATGATGCTCCCTCTTTCCGTGCGGCAGGGCGCGTTCACCCTGCCGATGACTTCACGCGTAAAGTGAGAGTAGCAAGGATGACTTCACGCGTAAAGTGAAGTCGGGCTGTGTCGAAGGGACGGCGAGATCCATGAGCGGTACGGAAGGGCCCACGGGCGGCCCGATGGGCGGGGGCGACGGGGAGCCGCGATGGCTCGACGAGCGGGAGAAGGCGGCCTGGACCGGACTGATCTCCCTCGTACTGCTGCTGCCGGCCAAACTGGAGGCCCCGCTGCGGCAGGAGCACGGCCTCACCCTCTTCGAGTACCTCGTACTCAGCCACCTCTCCGAGGCCCCCCGGCGCACCCTGCGGATGGGGGAGCTGGCCTTTCTCGCCAGCGGCTCCCTCTCCCGGCTCTCCAATGTCGTCAAACGCTGCGAGCAGCGCGGCTGGATCGCCCGGACCCCCGATCCGGCCGACGGCCGCTACACCCTCGCCGAACTCACCGACCCGGGCTTCGAGATCGTGCGCGAGGCGGCGCCCACACATCTGCGCGCGGTACGCCGGACTGTCCTCGACTCGCTCGACCCGGCCGATCAGACGGCCCTGGCCCGCGTCGCGGCGAAACTCCGGATCGTCCCCGACGACTTCGGCTGACGGACTTTCGGCGGTCCGGACTGGCCCGCCGGTTCCTGGTCTTCGGGGAGAGGCGGGTAGGAGTCGTCGTCCGGGATCGCGCGGGCGGGGGCGGGGCCGGGATCCGTCGGACGCGGGGTGGGGGTGGTTTCCGGGGGCGTAGTGGGTGGCGTGATCGTCGGGGCGGCGGTCCCCGGGCGATCTTCGGCTTTGTGCGTATCGGTGAACCTCGGTCACCGGACTAACCGGGCGGTACCGCCTCGGAGTGGGAGTTCAGGATCGCCAGCTGGAGTCTCTGCAGGGGCAGTCCGGGCTCGATCCCGATCTCGGTCACCAGCCGGGTCCGCAGATCGCTGAACACCTCCAGTGCCCGGGCGCGGCGGCCACCGAGGGCGAGGGCTCGCATGTACTGGGCGTGCAGTCCCTCATGGAGCGCGTGCTCGCTGGTGAGGCCCGCCAGATCCGCTATCGCCTCCTGGTGGAGGCCCGCCCTGATCCTGGTCTCCACCAGGGTTTCGGTGACTCCGAGCCGGGACTCGGTGAGCAGCCGGCGTTTCGACTCGATCACCGGGCCCGCGGTCACATCGGCGAAGGCCGCGCCGCGCCAGAGGCCCAGTGCCCGGTCGAGGAGCCGGATGCCCTCGTATTCGCTGCCGGAGTTGATGGCCCGGCCGCCGAGGTCCGCCAGCCGCTGGTACTCCAGCCAGTCGAGGCGGGCGCCGCCGCTGGTGAAGGAGTAGCCACCGGCATGGGTTTCCAGAACGTGCCGCGCGATATCGGAAGGGGCGACCCCGGCGAGCCGGGCCAGGGACTTGCGGCAGTTCAGGATGTACGTCTGCAGGGTACGCAGGCCGCTCACCGGTGCCCCGTCGGGCCACAGCTCGCGCATCAGCGCCGATACGGGGACGACATGGTCCGGGTCGGTGAGCAGCATCGCCAGGACGGTACGGATTTTCGGGGCGACCGTTATGGCGTCGGGGGAATTCCCGGTGCCGATGGAGAGCGGGCCGAGCACTCCGAGACAGAACTCTGCGGCCGGTGAGCCGGACTCCGGTGGCCGGGAATTATCCCGTGTTTCATAGGCCGGGCACTCGGGTAATCCCATGAGGTCTCCCATCGGCAGTTGAACCGCCGGGCCGCGCTGCCCGCCGGATGGTCGCCTGTTGCCGTTTCGCCTGCACAGATCGGTTCAGGCTAGTGCATATGCATTGTCATATGCCCGGGTCGGTGGCGTATCACGCGAGCGATGGCCTGATCTCGCCGCGCAATGCCGAGTTCGGACAATCGAGGGATTTCCTACCGGGGATCGGCGACGTTTCGGCCCATGGTCTTCTCCTCGGATTCGGTTACGTTCTCGAACCGCGCGACGCCCGGCACCAGCAGACAGAGAAGGCTGGAGGCGGCGACCACAACACCCCCGCCGACCAGTGTCGCCGTCGTACCGAACAGTTCGACGAAGGGGCCGACCAGCAGATAGCCGACGGGCAGCAGCGCGTAGGCGCCCAACTGGTCCATCGCGAACACCTTCCCGAGCTGATCCTCGGGGAACGCCCGTTGCAGCGCCGACAGCCAGTAGACGAAATACAGCTCCACCACGAAACCGCCGATCGCGAACGAGAGCACCACCAGGGGCAGCGGCAGCGGGCCGACGAGGCTCAGCGGCAGCAGCGCGTAGCAGGTGAGCGCCGTCATCGATACCGTGCCCCGGGCCTTCGGCCGCCAGCGTCCGGCCACCGCGATGGCGGGCAGCGCGCCCAGGCCCATGGCGGCCAGGACGTAGCCGTACGCGATCTCGCCCCCGAACTCGTCGCGGGCGATCACGGGCAGCAGGGTCAGGGCGGTCGCCGAACCGGCGAACAGATGCAGACAGACGGTCCCCATGACGACCATCACCCATGGTCGGCGGCGGATCGCCCGAAGCCCTTCGGCGGCCTCGCCGAGGATCGCTGAGCGGGGGCCCGTCCTCCGTACGGCCTCCGGTACGCGCAGTACGGCGACGGCGCCGAGGGCGAAGACGGCGGCGGTGATCAGCAGGGCCGGGCGGATGCCGATCAGGGTGACGGCGGCGGCCCCGGCCAGCGCGCCGAGGACGGCCGAACCCCGGTGGACCGCGGAGACCAGGGCGTTGCCGCGTTCCAGCAGCCGGTCGGGCAGCAGGGCCGGGACGAGGGAGCGATAGGCCGGGCGGGACAGGGCCTCACCCGCCCCGACCAGGGCGGTGATCACCGGGAGCAGGCCCAGCGGCAGCCGGGTCAGCAGCAGCGCGGTGGCCAGCAGGACCACAGCGCGGAAGAAGTCGGCACCGATCAGTACCCGGGTACGCCGCAGCCGGTCGGCGATGATGCCGCCGATCAGGAGACAGCCGACGAGGGCGATCGCCCGCCCGGCCAGGACCAGGCCGACATCGGCGGCGCCGCCTCCCTCGCGGAGGATGTAGAGGCTGAGCGCCACAGGCAGCAGCTGGTCGCCGACGGCCCCGCCGGCCTGGCTCAGCCAGAGGCGGAGAAAACGCGGATGGTCCCGTATCCTCGCGCCGCCGGGCTCTCCCGTCACGCCGGTGTCGTCCGTCAGCGGCGTGTGCTCAGTCATGGACCGCCCTCTGAGATCTCAGTGTGCTGTGTGTGCTGTGTCCGGTGCTCGACACGGTGCGGACGCCGCCCGGTGCCGCCGGGGCCCGGCCCGGGGCCGGGGTCGCAGTCTGTCAGCAGCCGGACCCGGGACCGGGGCCGTACGGCGTCAACCTGCCAAGGGGGCGGGGGCGTCGGTCCGGCGCGAGGCGGCGTCCGGGCGCGACTGCGGTCAGCGGGCCGTCGTCGGCGAGGGGAAGGCGAAGTCGGCGGGGAGGAGCCGATCCGTTCCGTCCGGGACCCCGGCGGACAGCAGATAGACGGCGAACTCCTCGTCGGGGTCCACCCCGAGCAGCCGCTCCACCCCGCTGTCCGCGAAGGCCACCGTCTGGAACGGGCCGAGGCCCAGGGCGGTGGCCGCGAGGGCGAAGGTCTGGCCGTAGTGCCCCGCGTCGTACATCCACAGCCGGTAGGCCCGGGGATGGCGGTACTTCCACGCCAGCCGGTTGGCGACCGCCGTGGTGAATATTGTGAAGGCGCCCTGGTACGACGCCTCCTGCTCATGGGTCAGCTCGGCCACCCGCTCGCGCGGCACGTCGGTGTCGAGGAGTTCGAGGCAGTGCCGGGCCGCCGAGTAGTGGTAGAGCCCGGGGGGCACTCCGGCGATGTTGTACGCCACCACATACGCCTCCACCTCGTGCCGGCCCCCCGCCGAGGCGCTGACCCGGCACTGCTGTGTGCCGAATGTGCCGCCGCTGATGAACCGGTGCGGCGCGAAGCTGTGGAAGAGCAGAGTGCTCAGCTGGTCCGCTGTGACCGGCTCGGCCGTGAAGAGGCGATGGGTGCGGCGGCGGGCGAAGAGTTCGTCCGTCGGCATGTTCAGGGGGAGCGTACGGCGCGGCAGCGGTACGACCGGATGCCCCGGGTACTCCTTGAACGCCTCCGGAGCCCCGCCCTCGGCCACGATCTCCTCCGCCACACCGGCGCGTTCGGGCGCGTCCGAGAGATAGGCGGCGTCCCGCGCCTCCAGATGGAAGCGCCGCGCCACGAGGCCCCAGTGCTCCCAGAGCTCCGGGGTGGCGTCGGTGCCGTCGGGGGTGGCGAGCACCCCGAGCCCGATCAGGGATGTGACGGCCTCGCGGATCTTCGGCTCGTTCTCCGGCCCGAACGCGGTGACGAGTTCGTCCAGTTCGATACCCGTACCCGCCGTATCGACCACCTTCAGCAGATCCGGCGACAGCCTGACCCACTGCCGTCGGCCGGGAAGCCCGATTTCCAGGCCGTCGGGGAGCCAGCGGCAGATCAGGTGCTCCGGGCGGCGGACTTTCGGCATGGCTTCCCTCTCCGGGCGGGGACGGGTGCGGTGAACGGGCGGTACCGTGAGGCGAAGCACGGCCTACGGCGGGACCGCGCCCGGTTGCGATGCACGGCTCGCATCACAACCGGGCGCTCCGTGCCCGGCCCGGTGGTGCGGGCCGTCAGCTGGACGGGTGGTGCAGCAGCACCTGGTCCGCGTCCTCGATGATCTCGATGACGAGCTCCATTTTTGTCACCCCCATTTCCTCGCCCGGACGTCCCGCGGGCGGTTCGCCGACGGGGCCGAAGACCTTCCGAAATCCCTCCGCGGATTAATCTCGGGGGTTTTCCGATGTGAACTCCGACTGTGTGAAGAACGCTACGTCGCCCGGATTAGTCGAATCAAGGCGCCGGGGCGAGTCTGGCGTAAAAGAGCAGGCGCGAATGTTGGACTGCTGATGAAGTGCCTGGTCGGAGCGGGTTTCCGGGGGCGGCGGAGAGCGTTTGGCGCTGCCGAAAAGGATTGCGGATGATTTACGAGCGGATCTTGAGCGAACCTCGACAGGGGTGCGTTACCATGTCCGCTACATCATTCGCTTCGGCCGCGACGCGTTCTGCGGCGCCGGGCATGGAATTCGTGATCGCGTCGTACCAGGGCGGCGATCCGATCGCGGGAACGGGAATCCAGTAACGCGGTCCGGCTGTCCATCCGGGCCATCAGGTATTCGGTGCCGATACTGATGACATCGACGGAGGAACTCTCGAAGGTGCCCAGGCTCGCCCGTTCGTGCAGGACCACGACGGCGGTGCGCACCGGAACGTCGAAACCGCGTGACGCGAGGAACTCCCGTAATTCGGCCGCGGGCTCACCGACCTGCCTGCCCCAGAAGCGGCCACCGCCGTCCGTCAGCACCCCCCGGCCGCGAAGATTCCCGTAGCGGTCGAATTTCTCGAAACTCCAGTGGTCGCCCACCACATGGACGTGGACGGCACGTCCTTTGACCTCGACGGCCCAGATACCCGCGGGCCCGACCAGCAGATGATCGATCTCGCCCCGGCGGTTGGCGTAGCCGCGGAACACCAGCCACTCGTCCGACAGCCCCTCCAGGGCCCGGGTCAGCCGCTCCTCGGCGTCGATCCCCGCCTCCTGCTTGGCCCGCCGCTCGCGGATCCCCGGTTCGATGACCGGCGCCCGGGCCTCCAGCGCCCTGGCGTCGCGGCGCTGCGCGAGCCGCTTGGCCCACTGCCACCACCGACGCGACGCCGCGTGCCGCGACCGGAGCTCGGCCACGGCGGACGCGTGCGCGGCGGCGGAGCGCCGATGATTCTCGATCAGCTCCTTGGTCCGCAGGAGTTGACTGCCCGGATAGTCGGAGAGCACCTCTATCAGCATCGGAGCAGGCTAGAACCTGACGGTAGATCACATCTCGTATTTCGATGGAATCGAACCGGGGCCGGGGGAGTTCATGGCGGCGGTACGGGGGAGGGGGCGGTGAGGACTCCGTACGGTCAGCCGCCCCCCGGTCCCAGGTGGGTCGTCCGGACCGGCCGCCCGTGGCCTGCGCGGCTCGCGGCGGTCGCCCACGTGACCGCGGCGATGTCATCGGGGCCGTAGACGGTACGGAGCGCCGAGACGGGTATTTCGGCCGTGGCGGCGCTCGGCCCCCGGGTGGCTGCCGGGGTCGGCGAACTCCCAATGCGCAGTCCCCTGGTACGTGGCCCCGGGGGTACGTGCCGACGCCGCCCCGCGCGTCGATACGTGGGGCGGCGTCGGCGCGAACGGGTTCGGCGGGTCAGGGCGCGTCGACCACGACGCGACCGGCGGCCGGGGCGTGCGACGCGGTGGCGCCCGCGTAGGCGTACTCGACGCGGGCCTGTTCGGTGGCGTTCGGAACGGCGTTGCGGCAGCTCGTGCCGGGGCTGGAGCCGGACATCAGCTGGGAGCAGGGGCCCGGCTTGGTGTCCGGGAGCCCCAGGTTGTGGCCGATCTCGTGGGCGGCGATACGGATCTTGTCATAGCCCAGGGCGACCGCCTGGCTGCCGAGTTCGACCCGGCTTCGGCCGCCCGGGCGGACCGGGCCCAGGGTGGCCTGCGGCCAGCCGCTGGTGGCGATGATCTGGATCTCGGCTCTGGCTCCGGGCGCGGCTTCGACCAGTCTGACGTTGTCGACATTGGCGTTCCAGATCGCGACTCCGGCCGCGACCGCCGACTCCCAGCCGACGGCCCGGCTGTCGTCGTAGTAGAGCGTCACCGGTGCCGCCGTCTTCGCCGCGGGTGCCGCCGTCGGCCCGGCGCCGGCGTGCGCCGCCGGTGCGACGGCCAGGATGAGCCCTGCCGCGGTACCGACTGCCTTGAGCCATATGGAGTGCGGCATTGTGCCGTCCCTTCGCTCGGGGGCGGCCCGGTTCCCGACGGAACCGGGGCGCGAGGAGAGGGGCGGTCGCGAACCGGGCCGGGCGGACACCTGGTTGCCGCCCCTCCGGGCGCCCATGAGCATAGGGCGGCCGCGAGCGATATGCCATGCACCTGTCATGAATGTCCGAGGGTCGACGGTCCGGGCGCTCGGATCCCCCTTCGGCCGACTGGGCACGGCTCCCGATACGGGGTCGGGCGGCGGCCTCGGAGGGATGTACGGCGCCGATGGCGGGCCGGTGCGCCGTGGAGTTGGGGCCTCCGGGGGCTTTCGGGCGGCTCCCGCCGCCGGTCACCCCCGGTGCGGCGGCGCGTGCGGACGGCGCGGCGGACCGCACGCCGTCGGCTAGGCTGAATGCGGATCGTTGTTCCGATTGTCCTCCGGGGTACCGGTCCGACTCGTCGGCGGTGATTCGGAAGGTGAGCCGGTGCCCCCTGCGGACCAGGCGAAAGGGGCGTCCGCCCGCAGCAAGCGGGCCGACGCGGTACGCAATCAGCGGACACTGCTCGACGCCGCGGCCGAGGTGTTCGTGACCTCGGGGGTCGATGCCCCGATCCGCCTCATCGCGGCCAGGGCCGGGGTCGGGCTGGGCACGCTCTACCGCCACTTCCCGACCCGGGCCGACCTCGTCACCGCCGTCTACCGCCACCAGATCGACGCCTGCGCCGAGGCCGGGCCGAGGCTGCTGGCCGAACGCGACTCCCCGTTCGACGCGCTGGGCGCCTGGGTCGAACTCTTCACCGACTTCCTGGTCACCAAGCACGGACTCGCCGACGCCCTGCGGTCCGACAGCGACCGCTTCGCCGCCCTGCACACCCACTTCATCGACCGGCTGACGCCCGTCTGCGCCGGGCTCCTCGACGCGGCCGTGGCGGCGGGCGAGATCAGGCCCGGCACCGGGTCCTACGAACTCATGCGCGGTATCGGCAACCTCTGCGCAGGGCGCGACGACGATCCCCGCTACGACCCGCGACGGCTGATCGAACTGCTGCTCAAGGGCCTGCGGCTGCCGTAGCGGACGCCGACCACGGGCAGCTGTTGTCCGGCCCGGCCGCCGGGTGCCTCCTGGACCTCCGCGCCGCGTTCAGTTCGTCCGCCGCCGGACCCGCCGGAGGCCGTACGCGGTGAGCAGGCCGCTGAGCGTCAGATAGACCGCGGTCTCCAGCCACTGGAACGACCAGTAGCGGCTACCGGGGTGGTAGCTGACGTCGACATGGAGATCGTGCCGGGCCAGGCAGACCGCCGTATCGCCGAAGGTGCCGCGAGCACCGGTCCTGGGCGGGCTGTCCAGGCAGTCGTCGAAGACACTCGTCCGGAGGGACGCGCCGTCCGGGGTGCGCAGCGGGCTCGTCTCGGCGATCCAGGCGTCGGCCGCGCCGGGGATCCGCACCCCGTCGACGACCGGTCCGCCGGTGATACTGCCGAGACTGCGGGCCGCGTTGATGGACTCGACGGTCATGGGCAGGGTCGCCTTCTCGGCGGGCAGCAGAACGGGCCGGACCACCAGGGGGAAGAAGAACTGGAAGGCGAGGAAGGCCACGAGCGTCACCGCCATCGCGGGCAGCGTTCTGCGCAGGACCAGTCCGGCGACGGTGCCGAAGGTGAAGGCCAGGGCGGCGTATCCGAGCGGGGCGATATTGCGCGCACCGAAGACGAGGACGTCGAACCGTTCTCCGACGACCGTGTCGAAAGGGCGGGCCGCCCAGGTCAGCAGGGCGGCGACGGTTCCGGTGACCAGGACGGCGGCGGAACCGACGAGCAGGATCTTGCCGAGCAGCCAGCGCCGGCGGTTGACGCTCTGGTTCCAGACCAGCCGGTGGGTGCCGTTCTCCAGCTCCCGGGCGACCAGGGGGGCGCCCCAGAACGTGCCGAGTACGGCGGGGAGCAGGGCCAGTCCGGTCGCCACGAACAGCAGGGTGTTCTGGTACGCGGCCCGGAACCGGCGCCGGGCCTCGGCGCAGTCGGCGGAACCGGCCTCGCAGCGGGCGAGGTAGCCCTCGTGGGCGTCCCGGATGTCCGTACCGAGATACAGCAGGTATCCGGCGATGACCAGCAGCGCTACGGCTCCGGCGAGCGCCTGGCCGCGGAACTGGCGCCAGGTGAGCCAGATCATCGGCCCGCCCTCCCCGCCCTGGTGCCGGGGCCGGTCGCGGCCGGGCCCGGTGGTGCCGCCGCGCGGGACATATAGGCGAGGACGAGCTGTTCGAGGGTGAGGGGTTCCGCCCGGTGCGGGAACCCGCCCGGACCCGCCCCGGCACCGGTGCTCGTGCCGTCGCCGTCGCCGTCGCCGTCGCGGACTACGGCGCTGCTGTACGTGTCATGGTTCTCGATCGCGATCGTCTCCACCCCGGCGGGCGCGCGGTCGAACGCGCCGCGCGGGGCGGTCAGCCGGACGTGCCGGGCCAGCAGTTCCCCGGTGTCCCCGGCGATCTGGACCCGTGAGCCGCAGAGCACCACGAGATGGTCGCAGACCTGCTCGATATCGCCGAGCAGATGCGAGGAGAGGACGGCCCCGGCGCCCAGTTCGTGGACGAACTCCAGCAGATTCCGCAGAAACCCCTGCCGGGCCAGGGGGTCGAGGGCCGCCGCGGGTTCGTCGAAGATCAGCAGCTCGGGCCGTTTGGCGGCGGCGACGGTCAGGGCGAGCTGGGCGCGCTGGCCGCCCGACAGCTCGCCCGCCTTCTGCTCGGGGCGCAGCGCCACCTGCCGCAGGCGCCGTTCGGCGAGTGCCTGGTCCCAGCCGGGGTTCAGCCGGGCGCCGAGCCGTAGATGCTCGGCGACGGTGAAGGAGCCGTACACCGGGGTGTTCTGGGCGACGAAGCCGACCCGGGCCAGATGCGACGCGTCGGCCGCCGGGCGGGATCCCAGGACCGTCAGGGACCCGGCGGTCGGTTCGATCAGCCCGCAGATCAGATGGAGCAGGGTCGACTTTCCGGCCCCGTTGGGGCCGACGAGACCGACGATCCGGCCCGCGGGGACATCGAGACGCACGTCGTTCAGGGCCGGGCCGCGGCGGCCGCGCCCGTAGGTCTTGGTCAGGCCCTCCGCGTGGATCGCGGCGGGTGAGATGGAGGATGACATGCGGTCATCCTTGGCTCCGGCCCAGGTGACCGGCATCGGCCGTCGGTACGGTTCCCCGGCGCCGGGCCGTACTTTCGGCCGGTCCGGGACGGGAGTGACACCGGGGAAACTTGTATGCTCATGCGAAAAGCGGAGGGGGGTGGCGAGAGTGAGACTTGCCGAGGCGCTCGCGGAGCGCGCGGAGGCGACGCGCAGGGTCGAACAGCTGCGGGCCCGTGTCGTCAGCAGCGCGCGGTACCAGGAGGGGGAGACGCCCGCCGAGGACGCGGCCCGGTTGTTGGCCGAGGCCGGTGAGGTGCTGAGCGTTCTGGAGTCGCTGATCCGACGGATCAATCGCACCAACGCCACTGTGGACATGGGGCCCGACGGTACGCTCACCGACGCTCTCGCCCGCCGGGACGTGCTGCGACTGCGTCATGCCGTGGTGACCGCGGCCGCGGACGCGGCGACGGGGCAGGGGGAGCGGGGATACGGCCGGCAGCTCAGGTCCGAGCTGGTGATGCTGTCGGCGCTGCCGGTCGGGGAACTGCGGGGTCAGGCGGATGCCCTCGCCCGGGAGATCCGCGAGATCGATGTCAGGATCCAGCGCAGGAACTGGGAAGTCGACCTGCTGGACTGAGTGGTCCGGCCAGGGCAACCCGGCCCGGGCCGGAACGATGTGGAGCAGGTAGCGGCTTCGGAGGCGTGCACACGCCGAGGACCGGCGGTTTTCCGGTCCACTTCTGGTGCGTGAAGGGCAACGCGGGGTTCGATTCCTCATCGACGGCGCAGCTCAGCAACGCGTACAGGTAAAGGTGCACATCGCACGGCATATCACCACGTGCAGATCCGAGACCGTGAGGGTGGGTTCGGGGCTTTCCACATCGGTCACCGCCGGGATTCTTGTCGCGGCGGCGGCGGCGGCAGCAGCGGGGTCAGCGGGTCGCGCCGTCGACCAGGCGGTTCTCCCAGGCCCAGACCGCGATCTCGGTGCGGTTGCGGACGCCGAGTTTGGTCTGGATGCCGGAAAGGTGGCTCTTGACCGTGCTGAGGGAGATGAACAGCTCGGCACCGATCTCCTGGTTCGTACGGCCCCGGGCGACGGCTCGTACGACGTCCAGTTCGCGGGCCGAGAGGGGGGACTTCCGGGCGCGGGGCGCGGGCTCCGTCGTCCGGTGGAGGTGGCGGAGGAGGCGGAGGGTGACCGAGGGGGAGACGAGGGCCTCGCCGTTGTGGGCGGCGCGGACCGCCTCGACGAGGAGGGCGGGGCCCGCGTCCTTGAGGACGAAGCCCGCCGCGCCGCCGCGCAGGGCGCCGTAGACGTATTCGTCGAGGTCGAAGGTGGTGACGACGACGACCCGCAGCGGGTCGGGCACGCCCGGTCCGGCCAGTGCGCGGGTGACTTCGATGCCGTCGAGCCGCGGCATCCTGATGTCGACCAGACAGACGTCGGGGCGGAGCCGCCGGGCCAGTTCGACGGCCTCGGCGCCGTCCCGGGCCTCGCCGACGACGGTGATGTCGTCCTGGTCCTCCAGGATGAGCCGGAGTCCGTGGCGGATCATCGCCTGGTCGTCGGCGATCAGGACCGTGATGGTCATCCCGGCTCCCGGGGCGGAACGGGCAGGGTGGCCCGGACGGACCAGCCGCCGCCGGGCCGGGGTCCGGCGGTGAGCCGGCCGCCGAGTGTCTCGACCCGCTCGCGCATGCCGATCAGACCGTACCCCCGCTGGTGGGGGCGGCGTGAATCCGGTGCGGCGTCGTCGGTGATGTCGACGGTGACGCTTGCGTCGGCCCGGGTGACGGTGATGTCGACGGTGCGCGCGGTACGGGCGTGCCGCCGGATGTTGGTCAGCGCCTCGCGGACGACGCGGTACACGGTGCTGGTGATCTCCGGTGGCCAGGCCGGTTCGCCGTCGGGCAGGGTCAGCCGGACCGGGGGGCCCTGGTGGGCGAAGCGTTCGACCAGGGCGCCGAGGGTTTCGGGGCCGGGGGAGACGGGGGCGGCGTCGCCGTCGTCGCGGAGCAGTCCCACGACCCGGCGCATGGCGGCTATGGCCTCCGATCCGGCGGTCTCGATCCCGGCCAGCGATTCGGGCACCCGGCCGGGGTCGCGGCGGGCCACCACCTGTGCGGCCTGGGCCTGGATCAGCATTCCGGTGATGTGGTGGGCGACGACGTCGTGGAGTTCCCGGGCGAGTTCCAGGCGTTCGGCCCGGCGTACCTCGTCGGCGGTCGCGCGGGCGCGGGCGTCGAGCCGGCGGAGGGAGAGTCCGGTCGCTGCGGCGGTGATCAGGACGGCCGCCGCCGCGGGGCCGACCGCCGAGGCCGGCCGGACGGCGAACTGGGCGGCGGCCAGCAGCAGTCCCGTGCCCGCGACGAGCGCCGCCCGGGCCGGGGGCAGGGCTCTGACGGCGGATCCGACGAGTACGCCGAGGCCCAGGGCCGACGGGGGGCCGAGCGCCGCCGGGAACCGGGTTCCGGGGAGCGCCGTGACGGCGAGCGCGAGGGCGGCGGTGAGCAGCCCCAGGACGGCCGTGAGGGTTCGGTCGCGGTGGCGGAACAGGGCCAGTGCGCAGATCGGTACGGCGGTGACGGTACCGGGCACCCAGGACGCGGCTCCCCAGGTCCTGGCGAGCGCGTCGGCCTGGACGGCGATCGCGGCGACGAAGACGACGGCGAGTGCGGCGGTGGGCCCGGCGGCGGGCCCGGTGGTGGGGAGGCCGCCGGTGAACGCGTCGGCGACGCGTCGGCGGTCCGCCCGTCGCGGGGGTTTCTGGGGGGTGCGGACGTCGGCCGGCGTTTCCCGGGGCATGTCAGGAGGGACGCCGGGGGGAGTGAGCCGGGTTCCGGCCGGTGGACGGGGTGTCGCCGACCAGGCCGTACGGGGTCCCCGCGTACGGCACCCCTTCGTACGGCACCCCTTCGTACGGCATCCCTTCGTACGGGACTCCTTCGTACGAGGTCCGGGCGCGCCGGGCGCGGTCGACGCGGCGCAGTACCGGTCTGGTCAGGATCGCGCCGCACAGACAGACGGCGGCCCAGGCCGCCGCCGGGCTCGGCCCTTCGACGAGCGCGAGCCCCGGTACCGCGATCCCGCCGACGGCGATACCCGTGGCGGCCGGGGCCGGGAGCGTTCTGACCGCCGATCCGACCAGGACCGCCAGGGCGATCGCGGTGGCCGGTGCCGGTTCCTTCGGCAGCCGGTCCCCGGCGATCAGTGAGACGGCGACGGCACCGGCGGCGACGGTCGGGCCCGCCACCGCCGTGAGGGTCTGCCACCGGTGGCGCAGCAGGGCGAGGACGGCGACGGCGACCGAGACGCCCGAGCCGGGGAGCCAGGCCGTGCCGCCCCAACTGGTCGTGAACAGGAAGGCGGTGAAGGCGATGGCCGCGGCGAGTACGAGGCCCAGCCCGAGGTCGGCCGCCCGGCGCGCGGCACCGGGCCGGTGGTGCGCTGTCGCTCTCGTCATGCCGCTCAGGCTAGGAACCCGGGGGCGTCCCGCGTACCGGCCGAAAGTACGAGAACCCCGGGCACGCGGGCGGGTGCCCGGGGTGGTGCCCGCCGTTTCGCGGTGGCCGGGGCGGGCCGGGCGCGGAACGGCGGGCCGGGTGGGGACGGTACGGCGGAGGGGCCGTCAGACCCCGGCGATCGACTGGATCCAGGGCCGGTACGCCGTCACATTGGTGTACGCCGTCATGGTCTGCCGGTCGCTGGTGGACGCCACGCCGACCTGGATGCCGTTGGCCATCATCGGGCCGCCGGAGTCGCCGCCCGCAGTGATGCCGTCGCCCCGGCGGGCGCAGATCGCGGAGCCGTTGTAGGCGTCGCGGCAACCGCCGGTCACGGTCACATTGGCGACCTTCAGATAGCGGGACTGGCAGTTGGCCTCGGAGCCGCACTGCGAGGTGGCGCCCCAGCCGTAGACCTGGACGTTCTGGTTGACGTAGACCGAGCCGGGCTGGCCGAGCCGGGCGTAGCTCGCCGCCACCGAGCGGTCGAGCCTGACCAGGGACAGGTCGGAGGAGGAGTGGTTGTAGACGGCAGACGCGTTGGCCACGGTCCCGCCGCTGCTCTGGTCGAGGCTGCCGATCCGGAAGGAGAGGCCGCCGCCGGTGACGCAGTGCTTCGCGGTGAGGATCCAGGTGGGCGCGATGATCGAGGCGCTGCAGGTCTGGCGGCCGTTGGAGAACAGCCGGGCCGCCCAGGGGGCGTCGGTCGCGTAGCCGCCGCCGATGATGGGCAGTGCCGCCGTGCCGCTGACGTCCTGGCTCTCCACGGCCGGCGCGGGCGTGGGGGCCTGCGCGGACGCGGTGGGGGCGAGAGCGACGACGGAGAGCGCGGCGGTCGCGAGGGCGGGTACGAGTCTGGTGATGCGCACGTGATCTGCTCCATTGTGTGGGGGTGAATTCCTGCTGGGATGCGCAGGAGCGCCAGGGGCACCACAGTCGGGTGTTGTGGTGTCCATGACATATGGGGCTGCGGAGAATCTGACAGACGCCCCACCCGGCGCACAAGGGGTCGGCCGAAACGGCTTCCGCCGGGCGCGGCCGGATATCCGGGCGCGCGATACCGGATATCGGTCACTGTCCGGGAATCGCTTGCCCGTGCCGCGCGCCCACCCGTAGGTTCGGGGAAACGGGCCGGTGCGGCGGTGAGGGAGACGGGTGGCCAGGGTCGTCGAGTTGTCGTACTACCCCGTCAAGGGGTGCGCCGGAGTCTCCGTGGACGATGCCGAGATGACGGTCGCGGGCCTCGCGTACGACCGGAGTTTCATGGTCACCGACGAGCACGGCGGATTCCGCAGCCAGCGCCGCTCCCCGCGGCTCGCGCTGATCCGGCCCGAAGTCGGCGACGGCGGCGGGCAACTCCTCCTGCGGGGACCCGGAACCGACTCCCTCGCCGTCGAGGTGGACACCTCCGGACCCCGGCGGGACGTCAGCCTCTTCGGAGCCCCTTACCAGGGGATCGACCAGGGCGACGAGGCCGCGCGATGGCTGTCGGAGTTCCTCGGCGAGCCCGGCAGACTGGTCCGGGTACCGCCGGAACACCACCGGATCACCGACGGCCTCACCCCCGGGACCTCGGGCTACGCCGACAGCTGCGCCGTCCATCTGATCTCCCGGGCGTCCCTGCGGGAACTGAACACGCGGCTGGCCGAACGGAGCGGCGGGCCGCTCCCCATGGACCGGTTCCGGCCGAATATCGTCGTGGAGGGCTGGGACGAGCCCCATACCGAGGACCGGATCCGCCGGGTCACCATCGGGACCGCCGAACTGGCCTACGCCAAGCTCGCCGTCCGCTGCGCGGTGACCACCGTCGAGCAGACGACCGCCGCCCGATCGGGGCCCGAACCCCTCCGTACCCTCGCCGACTACCGGCGGGCGGCCACCGGCGGTGTCGCCTTCGGGACGAAGTTCGCGGTGCTCGGGACCGGCAAGCTCTCGGTGGGCGACGAGATCACCGTGGCGTCCTGGGGGGACTCCGAGCTGTAGCCGGGCGCGGTCCGCAATCGCGCGGGGGCGGTCGTACGGTACATCTGCCCCCGTCCCTCCCGGTCACCGCGTCGGCGGGCGGTACGGCCCCGGTACGGTCAGCGTCCTCCCGCGCGGCGGCGGGCGGCCTCCCGGGCGGCCCGGCGGAGCGCCGCCTCCTCCTCCCGGCCCGAACGCTTCTGCCGTTCGCCCTCCGCGCGGAGCCGGTCGTCGCGCAGGGCGATGCCGTCCGCCTCCTTCTTGCGGCCCATCACCTGCTTGAGCTTCGCCTTCGTCCAGCCCATGGCTCCCGTACCTTCCCGGTCGACCGGTTCGTTCCCGGCCCGGGTGCCCGGCACGGCGCACGTCATGCGCCCGACGGTCCTCCGAATCGCCCCGGCCGAACCGTCCCCCGGCCGAACCGTCCCTCGGCCGGGCCGCGCGGCGTCAGTCCCGGGTGACGTCCCTGACGAAGACGATCCCGTCCTGGGCGGGCAGATGGGACGGGTCCAGCGGGGCATAGCCGAACCAGGGCGACACCCGGGTGGTCAGCGGCGCGGCGGCGAGTACGCCCGCCAGCCGCCGCGCGTCGACCACCCGACTCTCCTCCGGGAGCGCGTACAGCAGCCCTTCGAGGGTGTCCGGCGCCGGGGGCCCCACCTCGTGGTGCGACAGGGTGCCGAGCGCCGTGGCCAGGAAGCCGTACTCCTCACCCAGCCGAAAACTCACCTGGGCGCCCGCACTCCACCACTCCAGCGGCGCCCCGCCCATCCGTATCCCGCTCAGCCGCCGCTGGAGATGTGCGTTGTGGGCGAAGACCAGGGCCGGGCCGCGTTCGGCGAGCGCGAGCAGGTTCTCGGCCATCATGGTGTCCCGCAACCCCAGCAGCCGGGTCATCCGGCTCGGCCCGGGCTCGGCCATCCAGTAGTGGTAGCGGAGCAGCCCGGTGGCCGTACGGCCGTACATCCGCGCCCGGTCCCACTCGTCCCGCGACCCCGCCGCGACCAGCTCCGGGGCCCGTTCGTGGACGAGCGCCACCAGATCGTCCGCGATCAGCCGCAGCTCCCGCGCCCGCGGCGACCGGCCCGTCGACCGCACCGGGTCCATCATCGCGGCCGGATGGACCCATGCCTCGTCCGTGCCCAGCAGCCGGTCCAGCGACGCCGCCGAGCAGGGCAGCAGCTCCGCTTCGAGACCGGCGGCGAGACAGTCGTACAGCGCCATCAGGGACCGCCGGGGACTGGCGGCGCCGGTGATCTCCAGCGGGCCGTCGAAACCGGCGAAACGCAGCAGATCGGCGCCGGACCGGCCGTCGTTGAAGGCACGCATCCAGCGCACCAGCTCACGGTTGGCGGCGGAACCCCCGAAGCCGTGGCTGAAGCCCCGCTCCATGACCGTGTCGAGGGTGCCCGTGCCCGAGGTGACGTACGCGTCCACGGCCAGGCCCTTCAGACAGTCGCTCTCGATCACGATCGTCCGGTACCCCTGCTGCTCAACCAACTGACGGAACAGATCGTTCCGGAGGTCGAGCAGCGCGTCCTCGCCGTGAGTGGGCTCGCCCAGGGCGAGCAGCCGGGGCCGGGTGGGGAAGAGGCTCATGACGGCTGCGGCCTCCACGGCGTGCGTGGAGTCCGTGAGGTCGATATCCATGACCTCAACGGTATCGTTGAACGAACGGTTGAAACTTTTGTGATGACCATGCCGATATCCTCGGCCTCATGGGGAGAAACCTTCAAAGCGATAAGCGGCTGAGGCCGGTCGACCTGGCCCGCGCGTACGGGCTCTCCACCCAGGCCGTCCGCAACTATGAGGAGGCGGGCATACTGCCGCCCGCCGACCGTTCGCCGCACGGCTACCGCGCCTACACCCCGCTCCACGTCATGGCCCTGAGCACCTTCCGCGCCCTGCTCCCCGGCCACGGCCACCGGACGTCCGCCGACGTTCTGCGGGCCGTGCACAAGGGCGCCGTCGAGGAGGCGCTGCGGCTGATCGACGAGAGCCACGCCCAGCTCCTCGACGACCGGCGGACCATGGAGACCGTGGAACTGGCCCTGCGCGATCTCGGGCCCACCGCCACGGCCGGACCGGCCTGGGTGTCCGGATCGGAGGTGATGTTCATCGGACCACTGGCCGCCCGGCTCGGGCTGCGGCCCGCGACACTGCGCTCCTGGGAACGGTTCGGGCTGGTGCGCCCGGCCCGCGATCCGCGGACCGGATACCGGATCTACGACTCGGCCGCCGTACGGGACGTCCGGCTCGCCCACCAGCTCCGGCGGGGCGGCCACCCCCTGGCCGGGATCGCCCCGCTGCTCGACCAGGTCCGGGCGGCCGGAGGACTGGAGCCGCTGGAGGCCGCGCTCGGCGACTGGCGGGACCGGCTCTCGGGGCGCGGGCGGGCGATGCTGGCGGGGGCGGCGGAACTGGACGCGTATCTGCGGCGCCGCGCCCCGGAAGGGCCTTGAGCCGGAGCCCCGGCCCCGGCCGCCGGGCCGCCTTCTGCGCGGCTCCGCCCCCTGGGGACCCCCCAGCGCCTTGGCCCTCCTGGGGCGCCGCCCCAGATGCCCGGGTCTCGCCCGGCGACCTGATGTTGTCGGCGGTCTGCGGACCGCATGTGGCTTGTCGCGCAGTTCCCCGCGCCCCTAGGTTTCCCTCCTGACCGCCCTCCGTAAGAGGCAGGCCCCTCTCACCAGAGGCGAAACCCTTTTCAGGGTCGGCGCCGAGGAGAGCCTTTAGGGGCGCGGGGAACTGCGCGACAAGCCAGCCACGGTCCGCAGACCGCGAACAAGAATCAGTGGCTGGGCGCGGCCCGGGTACTTCGGCGGTGCTCGGGAGGGCCAAGGCGCTGGGGGTCCCCCATTGCCGAAGGCATAGGGGGCGGAACTGCGCGACCAGCCGTAGGCGGTCCGCAGACCGCCGACAACATCAGGCCGCCGGGCGCGGCCCGGATTCGAGGCGGCGAGGCGCTGGGGAGCCCCCGCTTGCCGAAGGCAAACGCGGCGCTGCCCCCGGCCGGAGGGCGGACCGCACTTGCGGGGATGGTTAGGTAAGCCTTACCGTACACATTCGCACCACCTCGGGGCGCCGCCGGTTCGCCGGTCCGCCCGCGGCGAGCGCTCCACCGACGCAGCCTGGCCGTCCGCTGCCGGATTTCTCGCCGACGGGACCCATGTGAAGCACTCCGCCCCCGGTCTGTACGACCCCACCCGTGAACACAGCGCCTGCGGCGTCGGGTTTCTCGCCCGCCTCGACGGGACGCCGAGCCATGACGTCCTGCGCAAGGCCGACGAGGCGCTTCGCGCCATCCCGCACCGAGGCGGCAAGTCCGTCGAAGGTGTCGGCGACGGCGCGGGTGTGAGTGTCGACCTGTCGGTGGAGTTCTTCACCGCCCTCACCGGCCGTGAGCTGCGGGCCGGGCGCTTCGGCGTCGCGAACTGCTTCGTCCCGGCCGACGCCGCCCGCCGGGACGGCGCGCTGGAGCTGGTCCGCCGGAGCATCGCCGACCAGGGCCTGGAGATCCTGCTGGTCCGGGACGTACCGGTGGATCACTCCGTGGCGCCGCCCGCCGCCGAGCCGTATCAGCTTCCCCTGGTGCAGTGGGTCTTCCAGGCGCCCGAAGCCGTCGACGACGTTCGGGCCGTCGAGGACATCGCCGCCGCCGCCCACCGCGCCCTGCTGGCCGTCGAGGCCGCCGCGTACTCCGATGACGCGTACACCGGGCTCTATCCGCTGTCGCTGAGCACCCGGACCCAGGTACTCAAGGGGCGGCTCAACGCGGGGGAGACCATCGGCTACTTCCGTGATCTCACCGATCCACGGCACTCCGTCCGGTCGCTCTACTTCCACACCCGGTTCTCCACCAACACCGAACCGCATCCGACGATGGCCCAGCCGTTCCGGCTGCTGGCGCACAACGGCGAACTCAACACCGACCGCAAGAACCGGCTCTCGGACGAGGCCCTGGCCCGCGCCCGCGGCCGGGAGATCGTCCGCCCGCCGGGACAGTCGGACTCCGGCAGGCTCGACCAGACCCTCCGTAGCCGGGTCTTCGACGACGGGCGGGGCCTGGTCGAAGCCGTGGTGGCGATGATGCCGCCCGCCTGGGAGAACGACCGGTCACTGCCCGCCGGGGTCCGGGACATGCTGGAGTTCTTCTCGCTCTCCGAGGAGAAGAACGACGGACCCGCCGCCGTGATCTTCAGCGACGGCGAGGTGATCGGCGCCCGGCTGGACCGGCTCGGACTGCGCCCGCTGCGTACCGTCGAGACCGCCGACTACCTGATGGTCTCCTCCGAAGCCGGACAGATCGCCTTCCCCGACCACGAGGTGGTCCGCCGGGGCCGGATCGAGGCCGGTGGCATGCTCGTCCTCGACCAGCGCACCGGCCGGGTGACCCGGACCCGTGAGGTACTGGCCGAGCTGGCCGCGCGACGGCCGTACTCCGAACTGCTCGCCGCGGCCCGGGTGAACCTGGACGAACTGCCCGTACCCGACGCCGCCGCCGTCCAGGCCGTGACCGGCTACGACGGCGATCTGACGCTCGCCGGACGATATGTGGCGTACTCCCTGAACCAGGAGAGCTTCCGGTTCCTGCTCGACCCGATGCTCGCGCACGGCGCCGAGCGGATCGCCGCCATGGGGTACGGCAACGCCATCAACGCGCTCAGCGACACCGAGGGCGGGATGGCGAAGTACTTCTCCCAGCGGTTCGCCCAGGTCACCAACCCGCCGCTGGACAGCATCCGCGAGGCCGACGGAATGAGCAGCCGGGTCGCCCTCGGCTCCCGGCCCGACGGCACGGGGCGGCCCGGCGGACGGCAGCTCGTCCTCTCCTCCCCGCTGCTCGACGATCTCGGCCTGGCCCGGCTGACCGCCCAGCGGATCGTGCCGCTGGCCCGCTTCGAGCTGCTCTACGAGCCCGTACCCGGCGAGGAGAGCGCCAACGCCGACGCCCTGCGGACGGCGCTCGACCGCCTCTGCGACGACGTCGAACGGTTCGCCGCCGGGGACGGCGGGATCGCCCTCCTCACCGACCGGGCGGTCTCGTCCGACCGCGCGCCGCTGCCCGCGGTCCTCGCCGTCGCCGCCGTCAACCAGCGCCTCATCGAACGCGGAGTGCGCCCGCGGGTCTCCGTCGTCGTGGAGAGCGGCCAGCTCCCCTCGTCGCACCATGTCGCCACCGTGCTCGGCTTCGGGGCGTCCGCCGTCCACAGCCTCAGCGCCCGGCTCCGGGCCGGGGAGAAGTACCCGGACACGGCCCCCGGCGGCGCCGAGGAGGCGGCCCGGGCGGTGGACCGGTTCCGCAAGGCGGTCGGGAAGTCCCTCGCCAAGACCATGGGCCGGGTCGGGCTCTGCACCGTCGAGAGCTATATCGGCGGTGAGTTCTTCGAACCCAACTACCTCGACACCCACGACGCCGACCTCGCCCGGATCTTCCCCAGGATGGAGTCCCCCGTCGGCGGAGTCGGGTTCACCCGGATCGCCCGCGCCGCCACCGAGTGGCACCAGCGGGCCCGTACGGTCGCGAACGAGTCCCAGATCCCGCTGCTCGGCCTCTTCAAGGAACGGTCCGACGGAGCGGGGCACTCCTTCGGCGCCAACGCCGTACGCGGCTTCGGCGCGATGACCGGGGAGCGGCCCGAGTCCGGCCGCCCGGACGACCCGGAAGCGCTGCGGCTGCTCACCCTCGGCCAGCTCGACGACGCCTTCGGCATCAGCGACACCGCCTACCGCGACACCGGCTACGACGCCCTGAGCGACGCCGAGATCGACGGAGCCGGAATCACCCGCGGCTACCGCGACTTCGTCCGGACCACCTACGAGGAGCGGTCCCGGCGCCCCTCCGCGCTCCGGGACGTCCTCGCGCTCCCCGCCGACGTCACCGGCCTCACCACCCCGGAGGAGTTCGCCCGGGAACTGGGCCGGTTCTCCACCACCGGCAACGCGGGTATCGCGGTCCGCGGTCTGACCGTCGCCGGTGCCGACCGGCCCGGCGACGGCGACCGGATCACCGTCCGGCTGCGCCTCACCGACCCCGGCCCCGACGGCGCGGCCCACCACGCCGCGCTCGCCGCCGGACTGGCCGCCGCCCACCCGGGCGAGACCGAGGCCCTGCCCGCCACCACCGACGACGGCGTCCTCGTCACCGCCAGGGGTGCCGCCGCCCGGCTGCTCGCCCTGCTCCGCGAGGCGCCCGGAGCCGTGCCCCTCGCCGAGGTCCGGCCCGCGCACGAGATCACCCGTACGCTCGCCTCCGGAGCCATGAGCCACGGCGCGCTCGTCGCCACCGCCCACGAGGCCGTCGCCCACGGCACCAACATGGTCGGCGCCCTCTCCAACAGCGGCGAGGGCGGCGAGCACCACTCCCGGTACGGCACCATCCGGGGCTCGCGGATCAAGCAGTTCGCCTCCGGCCGGTTCGGGATCTGGGCGGGCTATCTCGCCGATCCGATGCTGCGGGAGCTGGAGATCAAGATCGGCCAGGGCGCCAAGCCCGGCGAGGGCGGCCAGCTGCCCGCGCCCAAGGTCACCGTCGACATCGCGGCGGCCCGCGGCGGCACCCCCGGAATCGAACTCGTCTCCCCGCCGCCGCACCACGACACCTACTCGATCGAGGACCTGGCCCAGCTCATCCACGACTGCAAGGCCGCCCGGGTCAAGGTCGTGGTGAAGCTCGTCTCCTCCGAGGGCATCGGCACCATCGCCGTCGGCGTCGCCAAGGCGGGCGCCGATGTGATCAATGTCGCCGGGAACACCGGCGGCACCGGCGCCGCCGCCGTCACCAGCCTCAAGTACGCCGGACGGTCCGCCGAGATCGGCGTCGCCGAGGTGCACCAGGCACTGGTCGCCAACGGGCTGCGGGACCAGGTCGTACTGCGCTGCTCCGGCGCCCACCAGACCGGCGGCGACGTCGTCACCTCGGCCCTGCTGGGCGCCGACAGCTTCGAGTTCGGCACCACGGCGCTGATGATGCTCGGCTGTGTGATGGCGAAGAACTGCCATCTGAAGTGCCCGGCCGGGCTCACCACCAACGCCGAGGCGTTCGAGGGCGATCCGCGCGCACTGGCCCGCTATCTGCTCAATGTGGCCCATGACGTCCGGGGCGTACTCGCCCGGCTCGGGCTGCGGTCGCTCCGCGAGGCCCGCGGCCGGACGGATCTGCTCCAGCTCCTCGACCACCCGGCGGGCACCGGACGGCTCGACGTCCGACGGCTGCTCGCCCCGGTCTCCGGGCGGACCGTCGAACACCCGGAGCTCACGGAGCCCGACTTCCGTACCGACGACGCCCTGATCGACCTGGTCCGGGCCGCCCTGATCGACCGCCGCGAACCGGCCCTGCTCGTACCGGACATCCGGCTCGGCAACAACGACAAGTCCGTCGGCGGACAGCTGAGCATCGATGTCGAGCGGCTGCTCAACCACGGCGAGACCGCCGACGGACTCGCCGGCGTACCGGCCGTCATGACCGACGACCGGGGCCGGCGACGCCTCGCCGACGGCGCCGTACGGATCCGTACCAGCGGCTCGGCCGGCCAGTCGTACGGCGTCTTCTGCAACGACGGCATCACCCTCGAACACACCGGCACCGCCAACGACGGCGTCGGCAAGAGCCAGAGCGGCGGCCGGATCGTGGTCCGCGCCCCCGGCGGCGGCGCCCCCGAACCCGGCGGCAACGTCCTCATCGGCAACTTCGCGCTCTTCGGCGCCACCGGCGGCCGGACCTTCGTCGAAGGCGAGGCCGGGGACCGGTTCGCGGTCCGCAACTCCGGCGCGACCGCCGTCGTCGAGGGCCTCGGCGACTTCGGCTGCGAATACATGACCGGCGGCGCCGTACTCAACCTCGGCGGCTTCGGCAAGGGCCTCGGCAACGGCATGAGCGGCGGCTTCCTCTACCAGTACGACCCCAGCGGCGAACTGCCCGACCGGGTCAGCGCCGACTCCCTGCTGGTGTTCCCCGTCACCGACACCGAGCACGGCGCCTTCCACGAGGAGGCCGTACGGCTCCTGCTCCGCTGGCACCAGGAGGCCACCGGCTCCCCGCTGGCCGCCCGGCTGCTGGAGAACTGGGCCGACGAGCGGCAGTACGTCTGGTGCGGAATGCCCCGAGCCCTGCTGCTCTACCAGGACGCCACCGAGATCCTGGCCGCCGCGACCCGTAACGAACTGCTCGACGAACTCGCCGGGTCCATCGCGACCGACAAGCTCCGCGCCTTCAAGCTCGACTACCGCGACCGCAGGACCGTACTCGGCGGCCGGGCCCCGGCGCTCGGCGACCGCGACGGCGACGACATGTTCTCCCTGCTGTCGTCGTACGCCGTACTCGGCGTCGCTCAGGACGTCGCCCGCGAACGGGTCCCCGGCGCCACCGGACCCAACGACCCGAAGATCGCCGCGACCGTCCGCAACCTCGTCCTCACCGAGGACTTCGCCGTCCGGCGCCGCGTCGTCAGCTACCTCCGGGGCACCCTCGAACGGTTCGCCGACGACGAACTCGCCACCCTGATCGCCATCAAGCGCCTCGACGACTACAAGCGCGCCCTGCGCCGGCGGAACAACGCCAGCATGGACGCCCCGGGCACCTACGGCTGGATCATCCACCAGAACACCAAGAACGCCGGGCGCGCGCGTGCCGCCCGGTTCGACGAACTGCTCGCCACCGCGGCCATGGACGACCTCGCCGGACGTCTGACCCCGCGGACCGCGACCGAGGCGGTGACCGCGTGACCCTCCTTGCCCCGACCGGCTCCCTCATCCCCGCCGACGCCCCGTTCTCCGCCGAACAGGAGGCATGGCTCGCCGGATTCATCGCCGGGATCTCCGCCGCCGGACGCCGGGACGACCCGGCCGACCCGCCCGCGGCCACCGTCGACATCCTCTTCGGCACCCAGACCGGCACCGCCGAACTCCTCGCCGGAGAGGCCGCCGCCGGGGCCCGTGCCCGCGGCCTCGGCGCCAATGCCACCGCACTGGACGCCGTCACACCCGAACGGCTCGCCGCCCTCTCCCACCTCCTCGTCGTCGTCTCTACCTACGGCGAAGGCGAGATGCCCGACAACGCCGGACTCTTCTGGGACGCGCTCCGGGCCGAAGGAGCTCCCCGCCTGGAGGGCCTGCGCTACGCCGTCCTCGGCCTCGGCGACCGCGGCTACGACGACTTCTGCCACGCCGCGAAGCTGATCGACGCCCGGCTGGCGGAACTCGGCGCCACCCGGATCCACGACCGGGTCGACTGCGACGTCGAGTACGAGGAGCCCGCCGCCGCCTGGACCACCGCCGTACTGGACCGGCTCGCCGAGGAGACCGGCGCCACCGCGGGCGCCGCCCCGGCGGGCGGCGCCGCGACCGGACCGGCGACCCCCGTCGGCCGCTCCCCCTGGAACAAGCGGAACCCCTACCGCTCCCGGCTGCTGGTCAACCGGCTGCTGTCGGCCCCCGGCAGCGCCAAGGAGATCCGCCACTACGAGTTCGACCTCGGCGACAGCGGAATCGACTACCGGGCCGGAGACGCGCTCGCCGTCGTCCCCGTCAACGACGAAACACTCGTCGGCGCGCTCCTCGACCACCTCGGCGCCACCGGCGACGAGGACACCGGCGGACGGCCGCTCGCCGAAGCCCTGCGCTCCGGGCGCGAGATCCGCACCCCGTCGAAGGAACTCCTCGCCGACCTCGCCGAACGCGCCCCGGACGGCGAACTCGCCGCCGTACTCGCCCGCGGCGACCGGGCCGCCCTCGACGACTGGCTCGCCACCCGCGACGTACTCGAACTGCTGCGGGACGCCGGATCCGCCGGGCCCGGCGCCGCCGAACTCCTGCCACTGCTCCGGCCGCTCCAGGCCCGGCAGTACTCCATCTCCTCCAGCCCGCTCGCCCACCCCGGCCGGATCCACCTCACCGTCGCCTCGGTCCGCTACGACTCCCCGGGCCGCCGCCACACCGGCGTCGCGTCCACCTATCTCGCGGACCGGCTCGCCGACGGCGCGGACGCCGGTGTCTACCTCCAGCCCAACGCCGCCTTCGGCGTCCCGGCCGAGGACGACACCCCGATGATCATGATCGGTCCCGGGACCGGGATCGCGCCGTTCCGGGGCTTTCTGCACGAGCGCGCCGCCCGCGGCGCGAACGGCCCCAACTGGCTCTTCTTCGGCGACCAGCACCGGCGGACCGACTTCGTCTACGAGGACGAACTCGCCGGACTCCGCGACCGGGGCGTACTGACCCGGCTCGACCTCGCCTTCTCCCGCGACCAGGCGGAGAAGATCTACGTCCAGACCCGGATGCGTGAATCGGCCCGCGAACTCTACGACTGGCTGGAGGACGGCGCGTACCTCTACGTCTGCGGAGACGCGTCCCGGATGGCGAAGGACGTCGAGGCGGCCCTGCTGGACGTGATCGCCGGGCAGCGCGCCCGGGGCGCCGACGACGCCGCCGACTATCTCGCGGAGCTGCGCCGCGCCAAGCGCTACGTACGGGATGTGTACTGAGCATGAGGGAACAGCGGCCCGAACCGTCCCCCGCCCGCACCCTGTGCGCGCTCGACGCCCACTGCGGCTCCGTACGCCGGGTCGACCCGCGGACACCCGATTTCGTCCGCTGCCTGACGCTCTTCCAGTACGTCCACGCGGTCACCGGCGGACCCGTCGCCAGGATCGAACAGGCGGGTGAGTACGCGGTCCCCGGTCTGCGCGGCGAAGCCTTCGCCGTCCGGCCCGGCTCGATCACCCTCCGGGTCGACGGGGACGGCATCGCCTCCGCCGGGGTCGTCCGGGACGAGGCAGGCGGGACCGTCTCCCTGCTGCTCCACGACACCGGGGGCCGGATCGCGCACCGGGGCCAACTGCTGTCCGAGGGCGACCGGCTGCTCGCCGGACTCACCCCGGTGGCCGACCCCGGACCGCCCGGCGGACGGCCCCCGGCGGCCGACTCGCCGCCCTGGGAGGACGGCGACCAACTCGCCCAGCTGGACGCGATCCTGCTGGACGGCGGCCTCGCCCGGCGCCGCGCGTTCGACCGCTACCGGGGCGAGCACCGGCCGGTCGACCCGGCGGTACTGCCCGCCGTACTGGACCACCTCTGCTCCGCCGGACTGCCCGTCGGGGTCGCCGTCTTCGCCCCTTCGGCGGCCCTCCAGGCGTGCGCCGGACGGATCCAGGTCACCGACCGGACCATCGGCGGACGGCTCTTCGCGGCGATCGAGGAGAGCGCCGTCGAGATCGACCTGCCCGGGGTACGGGCCTGCCGCCTGGTCCGCTCCCGGGCGGCCCACGGGCCGACCTCGGCCCTCGAACTGGACGACGCGGACGGCCGGTGCGTCGCCGTCCTCACCCAGTTCGGCCCGGTCGGGCAGCGGGTCCACGAGGAGTGGGAACAGCTGACGGCGTCCCTGCCGGACGACTGAAGGGCCTGATACCGGGCCTGGGCAGCCCTTACCATGGGCGGGCCCGCCGGACGCGGGCGACGGCGCGGAAGGAGACGGGGTGAACGACGAGGGACGGCCGCGGCGACGGGGGCAGGGGGAGCTGGAGGCCGAGGTGCTGGGGGCGTTGCGGGAGGCGCCGGGCCCGGCCAGCACCGCATGGGTGCAGGAACGGCTCGGGGGAGCCCTGGCGTACACCACCGTGATCACCATTCTCACCCGGCTGCTGGCCAAGGGCGCGGTGACCCGGGAGAAGTCGGGCCGCTCCTTCCGCTGGACACCCGCCGCCGACGAAGCCGGGCTCGCGGCGCTGCGGATGCGGCGGGTCCTGGACGGCGAGAGCGACCGGGAGGCCGTACTGGCCCGGTTCGTCACCGGCCTGGAACCCGGCGACGAGCGGCTGCTACGGGCGCTGTTGGAACGCGCCGGAGACGCCGAGGAGTAGAGAAGGTCATGGGGGTCTTCGTTTTCCTGCCGCTGGTGCTGCCGCTGACGGCCTGGCCGGTCGCCCGGCTCGCCGAACAGCATTTGCACCCCCGGACGGCGACCCGGCTGCTGTCGGGCGTCGCCGGGGTGCTCGCGCTCTGCAGCACGCTCTGTCTGGCGCTGCTGATGGTCGTCGGTACGGCCCAGCTCCCCGGGAACCCCCTGCCGGACGGGTGGTCCGATCCGGAGGTACGGGCCGCCGTGCCCTACGACGAGGTCGCCGGGAAGGCGGCCATCCCCGCCCTGATCGCCGTGGTCGCCGCCTGCGCGGCCACCGCCCGACGGCACGTACGGGTCCGCCGCCGGGCCGAGCGGGCGCTGCGCGGCCTGCCCCCGACCCCGGTCGCGGTGGTCGCCGACCCGGTGCCGTACGCCTACGCCCTGCCGGGCGCCCGGGGCCGAATCGTGGTCAGCACGGCCCTGCTCGACGGACTCGAACCGGCCGAGCGGCGGGCCCTGTTCGCCCACGAGCGGGCCCATCTCGCCTGCCGTCACCACCGGTTCGTGCTGACCGTCCAGCTCGCGGCCCGCGCCAACCCGTTCCTGCGGCCCCTGCTGACCGCCGTCACCTACACCACCGAACGGTGGGCCGACGAGGAGGCCGCCACCGCCGTCGGCAGCCGCCGCACGGTGGCACTGGCGATCGGCCGGTCGGCGCTCCTGGCGCCCGCCGGGTCCGCCGGATTCCCCGGCGGCGCGGGGCTCGCCGGGTTCGCGGTCGCGGGCCCGGTGCCGCGCCGGGTCGCGGCGCTGCTGGAACCCGCCCCGGCCGGGGCGGTCTGGCCCTCGGTCTTCACCACGGTGGGCCTGGCGGCCTGGGGCGCCGCCGCGGGCACCACCGCATCGGCGTTCTCCTCGGCGAACTCGGCCGTCACGCTCTTCCTCATCCTCCGCGCCGCCACCCCGATGTGACGGGGCGTGCCCCGGCGGGCCGTGCGACCAGCCGGTTCAGCTCCCCACCCGGCCGGTGTCGTACGCCCACATCGCGATCTCGACCCTGTTCCGGACACCGATCTTGGTCAGCAGGCCGGCGACATGGGTCTTGACGGTCGTCAAGCCGATACACAGCTCGGCGGCGATCTCGGCGTTCGTGCGGCCACCGGCGACCAGCGTCAGTACCTCCTCCTCGCGTTCGGTGAGCGGCTCGACCGGCTGGGTCCGGCGGCCCGACGGCTGCCCGGCGGCGAAGGCGGCCAGCAGCCGCCGGGTGATGTTCGGCGCGATCAGGGCATCACCGGCGGCGGCGGCATGGACGGCCTGGACGAGCAGCGCAGGTCCGGCGTCCTTGAGCAGAAATCCCCGGGCACCGGCCCGGAGGGCGCCCTGGACGTACTCGTCGAGGTCGAAGGTCGTGATCACCACTACCGCGATCGGGTCCGGGACGCCCCGCCCCGCGAGGCGCCTGGTCACCTCGATGCCGTCGAGCCCGGGCATCTGGATATCGACCAGGCATACGTCGGGGCGGAGCCGGCGCGCCAGCTCGACGGCGGCGTGGCCGTCGGCGGCCCGGCCGACGACCTCGATACCGGGCTGCGCGTCGAGGATCATCGCCAGGCCGGTGCGTACCAGATCCTGGTCGTCGGCGACCAGTACACGTACCGTCATCGGCGTGCCTCTGCGGGCATGTCGGCGTCGACCGTCCAGCCGCCGCCCGGCGCGGGCCCGGCCCGCAGCGTGCCGCCGAGCAGCTGTACGCGCTCGGTCATCCCCAGCAGCCCGAAGCCGTGGTTCACCGGCCGTGCCGGATCGATCTGTCCGTCGTCGGTCACGCGCAGTCGCAGCCTTCCCGCGTCCTGTACGACCCGGATCTCCACCCGTGATGCGTTACGGGCGTGCCGCAGGGCGTTGGTCAGCGCCTCTTGCGCCAGCCGGTAGACCGCCGCGTCGACCTGGGGCGGAAGTCCGCCCATGGAGTCCGGTACCTCCACGTCGACGACCGGGACCGGGGCCCGTCGGGCGAGGGACATCAGGTCGGCGACGCCGGGCCGGGGGCCGTACTCCGCGGGCGCCCCGTCGCGCAGCACCCGGACCATCGCCCGCATCTCCGCGAGGGTCCGCGACGCCTCCCCTTCGATGGCCACCAGCGCGTCGAGCGCCGCCTCGGGCCGCTGCCCGGCCATCGCCCGGCCCGCCTGCGCCTGCACGGCGATCGCCGAGACGTGGTGGGCGACGATGTCGTGCAGCTCGCGCGCGAGGCCGACCCGCTCCCGGCTACGGCTCTGGGCCAGCGCCCGGCACCGGCTCTCGGCCTGGTAGCGGAACGCCGCCCCGCCCGCCGCCGCAGCGGTCAGGACACCGAGTCCGCCGATGACATCGGCAGGCCCGGTGTGGTCGGCGACCGTACCGACTCCCGCGGCGACCGCCACCACCGCCAGCCCGATCACGATCTCGCGCCCCGAGCCCCAGCGGACCAGGGCGTAGACGAACACCAGGAAGTAGATCATCGAGTCGAGGCCCACGCTCGGGGCCCCGTCCAGCAAGGTGGCCAGTCCCAACGCCGCCGCGGTGCCGAAGGCCACCACGACACAGACCAACGGATGGGTACGCCGCCACAGCAGCACCGGCGCGAGTCCGACCGCCACGATCGTCGCGAACGGCCGCCAGGCGACACCGTCCCGGAGGGCTCCTTCGAGCAGGGCCGTCACCATCAGCACCCCGACCAGCACCCAGTCGCGCCACACCCGCTCGGGAGCGTCCACGGCACGGGGCTCGGCCCACAGCGAACTCAGGGCTTTGATGGTCACAAAGCCAGCCTAGGCGCCGCCGGGGCGTCGGGGACCGGCCGAAAGAACGAAACACCGCTGCTCCGACAGGCCCAAAGAACGAGACGCCGCCTCTCCCGACGGCCGAGGCGGGTCCGGCCCCGATACCGATGTGCCCGCCGCCGGACTCGGCGATCGTGGACCTGTCAGCCCTCACCACGACAACGGAGCCCGCGATGAGAACACGTCAACCCACCACGACCGCACTGGACGACCAGCCGGTCCCGGTGCGGGCCAAACTCGCCGCGGCGTGGACCAGCGTCATGTTCCTGTACGCCTACGTGGACATCATCGCCTTCTTCAAGCCCGGCGTCATCGACGGCATCGAGGCCGGTCTCGTCTGGGAGTTCGACGTCAGCCAGCCGCTGCTGACCACCTTCCTCGCGCTGATGGCGATCCCGATCCTCATGGTCGTGCTGTCGATGACACTGCCCGCCCGGGCGAACCGCGCCACGAACCTCGTCGTGGCCTCGATACAGGTCCCCTTCGCCGCGTTCAACGCGGTGGGCGAGTCCTGGACGTACTTCTACGGCCTCGGCGTCGCACTGGAAGTGATCGTCCTCGCCCTCATCCTGCGGTACGCCTGGACCTGGCCCCGCACCACACCGTCGGCCATCACGCCTACCAGGGAGTCTCTTGCGGATCGGGCCGGATGAGTGAGTGGGGGCCCCACGCCCCTCGGGCGTAGGGGGCGGGTCCGGTGCGGGGGATTCGGGCGCCGGAGGAGCCCCCGGCGTTGCCGGGGTCCCCACCGCCTCGCGATGCCGCGTACGGGACGCGCCGCGGGCCAGGCGCGATTTCGACGACACGGGCTAACCGTCGTCCTCCTCCATCGCGTCGCCGATCTCGTCGACCACCTCGGCCGCGACCAGACCGCCCGCCACACCGACCGCGACCCCCGCCGCGCCCGCGGCGACCACCGTGCCCATGCCGGGGCCCGAGCGGTGACCGCCGTGGCCGTGCTCGTGTTCGTGGTGCGGGTAGGGATCGCCGTGGTCGTGGCCGTACGGCGCCGGTACGCCGACGACGCCGCGGCCCGCGACCAGCTGGCGGAGCCAGGCGTCCACGGCCTCGGTCCAGTCGCGGTGGGGCACCCCGTCATGGCTGACGACATGCCGGTTGACCGCGTCGTGGCCGCCGGAGAAGAACCCGGCGGGCTTGTCGGCCTCCAGGACGATCTCCATCCCGCCCGGGTTGGCGAGGAACGTCACCTCCAGCTCGCGCATCGCGTGCGCGTACCGGGGCGCGGGCGTCAGCTCGATCTCCTGATAGAACGGCAGCCGCTGGCCGGTGCCGCTGATCCGGCCGAATTCGAGATCGGCGGACCCGAAGGCGAACCCGAGCTGTCCGAGGGCTTCCAGTACGGCCTCCTGCGCGGGCAGCGGGCGTACGGTGAGCTGGTCGAGGTCGCCCTTGTCCTTGGCGCCGGAGACCGCGAGTTCGGTACGGACCCCCAGCACGATGCCCAGTGGCTGCCCGTACAGCTCCGTGATCGGTGTCTCCCACGGCACGGTGAGACCGAACGGCAGGGATTGCCGCTCCCCGGCCCGGAGGCGGAAGCCGCCGCCGACGGTGCAGCGGTCGAAGGCGACCACGCCCTCGGTCTCCCCGCCGTCGTGTTCGGCCTCGACCCGGGCGATCAGTTCGAGGGCGATGTGGTCGATGTCGACATCGGTCTTTCCGCCGTCCAGGACGACCCGGCCGGTCAGGATGGCGCCGGGCAGGACCGGGCCCGGGTCGAGAACGGTGTCCACCGAGGGTCCGCCGACTCCGAGCGATCCGAGCAGCCGCCTGAGCATCATCGGATGTGCACTCCTTCACGTGCTGTTCTCGCGGTGCCCGGTGCCGCCGGGGGGATCGGCACCGGGCGGGACTGTGTGGTGCGGTGTCAGCCGGCCGCGGCCAGCTCCGCCAGGGCCTGCGCCCGGCGGACGTACTTCAGCGCGGCCAGGTCCGCGACGGTCTTCACGCCGAACGCCTGGTCGAGCAGTTCGCCGTCCCGGTCGGAGACGCCCTTGAGCGCGGACACGGGCGCGGCGAGCACTTCGGCGACGGGCTTGTCCGCCCATGCCTTGTCCAGCACCTTGGTCAGATCGATCGATGTCATCTACGTCCTCCGGGAAGGGTGAGTGGGCAGGGCTGCGCACGGTGCCGCCGACCGGGCCGGGGCAGCGGTCGGGACCCCCCTGTACTTCTACAAGCGTGTAGAAGTATAGGGCGGGCGGGGGTCGTTGAGGCCCCGACGCGTCCCGGGAGCGGGAAGGTGGCGCAAACCCGACGACGCGGTGTTCCGGCCGCGAACCCCGAAAGCGCCGGTACGCCGGGCCCCGCCGCCGGACGGGCCCGGCCGGGACGGTGGCGCCGGTGGCGAGAACCGGACATCCGCCGGGCGGCGGGCACAGCGGGTCGAGGTGTATCCGGCCGGGTCCGGAGCGGTTCCCCGTTTGAGGACGGGAGTCCGGGGCACCCGGGGCGTGGTCACCCGCGCCCTCCCGCCGACGCGGAGGCGTGCGGCCCCGGCCCGGATCACCGCAGGTGACCGGCCGGTCGCGCCGGGCGCCCACCGCCGTCCCCGGGAGGAACCCCGGGGCGGCCCGGAGCCGGGCACCCGAACCGAACACCGAGGACGGGGAGTGAACGATGCGTACCGAGGAGCTGGCCGAACTGGGACAGCAGCTGCGGGTGGACGCGGTCCGGGCGGCCGAGGCGGCGGGGTCCGGACATCCGACCTCGTCGATGTCCGCCGCCGATCTCGCCGCCGTCCTGCTGGCCCGCCATTTGCGCTACGACTTCGACCGGCCCGACCGTCCCGGCAACGACCGGCTGATCCTCTCCAAGGGGCACGCCTCACCGCTGCTGTACGCCCTCTACCGGGCCGCCGGGGTGATCGACGAGGCCGAGCTGCTGACCTTCCGGCACGACGGCAGCCCCCTCGAAGGACACCCCACGCCCCGGCTGCCCTGGGTCGACGTGGCCACCGGATCCCTGGGGCAGGGGCTGCCGATCGGGGTCGGCATGGCGCTGGCGGGACAGCGCCTCGACCGGGTCCCCTACCGGGTCTGGGTGCTCTGCGGGGACAGTGAGATGGCCGAGGGATCGGTCTGGGAGGCCATCGAGACGGCCGCGTACGAACGGCTCGACAAACTGACCCTGATCGTCGACGTCAACCGGCTCGGCCAGCGCGGCCCCACCCGCGAGGGCTGGGACCTCGACGCCTACCGGCGGCGGCTCGACGCCTTCGGCTGGCACACCGTCGAGGTCGACGGGCACGACGTCACCGCGATCGACACCGCCTACGCGGAGGCCGCCGCGATCACCGGCCGGCCCACCGCCGTCCTGGCCAGGACCCGGAAGGGCCGGGGTGTCGCCGAGGTCGAGAACCAGGAGGGCTTCCACGGCAAGCCGCTGCCCCACCCGGCCCGGGCGATCGAGGAACTGGGCGGCGTCCGGCAGATCCGGGTCGACGTGGAGACCCCGCCGCCGCTCCCGGCCCGGCCCACCCCACCCGCCCGGGACGCCGAACCGCCCCGCTACCGCGTCGGCGACGACGTCGCCACCCGGGACGCCTTCGGGGACGCCCTCGCGGCGCTGGGCTCCGTACGCGGCGACGTCGTCGCCCTCGACGGAGAGGTCGGCGACTCCACCCGGGCCGAAGCCTTCGCCTCGGCCCACCCCGCCCGCTACTTCGAGTTCTACATCGCCGAACAGCAGCTCGTGGCCGCCGCGGTGGGGATGCGGGCCCGCGGGTATCTGCCGTTCGCCACCACCTTCGCCGCCTTCCTCACCCGGGCCCACGACATCATCCGGATGGCCGCCGTCAGCGATGCCGGGATCCAGCTCTGCGGCTCCCACGCCGGGGTCGCCATCGGACCCGACGGCCCCTCCCAGATGGGGCTGGAGGACCTCGCCATGATGCGGGCGATCCACGGCTCCACCGTGCTCTACCCCTGCGACGCCAACCAGACGGCGTCCCTGGTCCGGCACATGGCCCAGCTCCCCGGCATCGGCTATCTCCGCACCAGCCGGGGCGCGACGCCCGTGCTGTACGGCCCCGGCGAGGACTTCCCCGTCGGCGGTTCACGGGTCCTGCGCTCCGGTGACCACGACCGGGTGACGATCGTCGCCGCCGGGGTCACCGTGCACGAGGCCCTCAAGGCCGCCGACACCCTGGCCGGAGCGGGTATCGGGGCCCGGGTGATCGACCTCTACTCGGTGAAACCGGTGGACGCGGCGACCCTGGAGGCGGCGGCCGACGCGACGGGCTGTCTGATGACCGTCGAGGACCACCGGGCCGAGGGCGGCATCGGCGACGCCGTGGCCTCCGTCTTCGCCGACGGCCGTCCCCAGCCGAGGCTGGTCAGGCTCGCCGTCCGCACCATGCCGGGCTCCGCGACCCCCGAGGAGCAGCTGGCCCACGCGGGCATCGACGCCGCCTCGATCACCGCGGCCGTACGGCTCCTGGTGGGGGAGGCGGTCGTCGCCTGAGCCGGCCGGACCACCTGCGAACGGGAAAGCGGCCGTGCGCCGGACGACGACGGCCCCAGTCGGGTCGACCCGCGTCGGTGCGACCGAGGAGCGGAACGGGAGATCCGGCGGGCGGACCCCCCGACCCCGTAAGACGGCCGGGGCCGCGCCGCACCGGACTGAACCGGTATCCGGCGCCGGGGCAAGTCCTGCTACCGGTACGGCCGCTGCCGGGCTCGCGCATGCCGGGGCCCGGTCACTCCGTGTCAGGAGCGACCGGGCCCGGTACGGCACTCGGGGCCACGACGGCCCGTACCCGCCCGGCAACCGTCACCAGTAGTGGCGGCGCCCGCCGACGGCCCGGCCCACCGAGCCCAGTACCCACATGGCCAGCCCGACCGCCGCCAGGACGACACCGATCGTCGTCAGCAGACCGAGGCCGGTGAGCAGGCCGACGACCAGCAGGATCACACCAAGGGCAATCATGGATACTCCAGTGGGTCCGGGAACGGGAATCTCTCTCCCCGCGTGCCCCGTTCACCCGGAGTAATACCTCCCCGGTTCCGCGAACCGCCCGCCGTCCCCCGTCGTTCTCGTGCTCGTGATCGCGACCCGCTGGACCCGATGTTTCGAGTGATCCCCCCGTGGGCACCCGTCAGGGGCCCGAGAGGTCCGGCACCGCCCGGCCTCCCCCGTACCGACGGGGGCGGTGCCCGTCGGCCCGCCGCCCCCGACCCTCGCCGGAGGTGCTCGTGAGCCGTGCCCGAGTCGTCGTGGTCGGAGGTGGGTTCGCCGGATTCCAGGCCGCGCGGACCCTGCGCCGGACCCTGGGCCGCCGCGCCGAAGTGACCCTGCTCAACCCGACCGATCATCTGCTCTATCTCCCGCTGCTGCCGCAGGTCGCGACCGGAGTGCTGGAGCCGCGCCGGGTGGCCGTCTCCCTGCCCGCCGCGCTCCCCGGGGTCCGGCTGGCCCTCGGCGAGGCCGAGCACATCGACCTGTCCGCGCGTACGGTCCACTACCGCGACCAGGAGGGCGCCACCGGGCAACTCGGGTACGACCGGCTGGTGCTCGCCGTCGGCAGCGTCAGCAAGCTGCTGCCCGTACCGGGGGTGATCGAGCACGCCACGGGCTTCCGGGGCCTGCCGGAGGCCCTGTACCTCCGGGACCACCTCGTCCGCCAGATGGAGCTGTCCGCCCAGGACGAATCCGCGACCGACCGGCGTACCTTCGTCGTCGTCGGCGCCGGATACACCGGTACCGAGGTCGCCGCCCAAGGGGCCCTGTTCACCACCTCGATGGCGATCCGGCGCCGCGACCCGGCCGAGCGGACCCGGCGGCCCCGCTGGCTGCTGCTGGACATCGCCGACCGGGTACTCCCCGAGCTGGACCCGCGGCTCTCCGAGACCGCCGAACGCGTCCTGCGGTCCCGGCGGGTGGAGATCCGTACCCGCACCTCTGTGAAGGAGGCCACCAAGGACGGAGTCCTCCTCGACGACGGGGAGTTCATCCCCACCCGCACCGTGGTGTGGTGCGTGGGCGTCCGCCCCGATCCGCTGGTCGGCGGGCTCGGACTGCCGGAGGAACGCGGACGGCTGGTGGTCAACCCCACCCTGGACGTCCCAGGACACCCCGAGGTGTACGCCTGCGGTGACGCGGCGGCCGTCCCCGACGCCACCCGGCCCGGCGAGTACACCCCGATGACCGCCCAGCACGCCACCCGCCAGGGGCGGCTCGCCGGACGGAACCTGGCGGCGTCCCTCCTCGGCCGGGGCGTGGCCCGCCCCTACGTCCACCACGACCTCGGCTTCGCCGTCGACCTCGGCGGCGTCCAGGGCGCCGCCAACCCCCTCGGGGTGCCGCTCTCCGGCCCGCTGGCCGGGGCCGTCACCCGCGGCTACCACCTCGCCACCATGCCGGGGAACCGGATCCGGGTCGCCGCCGACTGGCTGCTGGAGGCCGCCCTGCCGCCCCAGGCGGTCCAGCTCGGCATGATCCGCGCGGGCTCCGTACCCCTGGACAGTACGTCCCCGGAACTGGCCCGGGTCCCCGGGCCGCCTTCCCGCGACGAGTGACGAGCACGGGGGAGCGGCCGGGCAGGGGTTCCGGGGAGGCGGACGGCGGGCCGCCGTGATGGCCGGCGGGTACCCGCTCACGGCGGGCCGAACGGGGTACGAGGTGCGGGGAGCGCCCGGGTTTGACACGGTGGGGTGAGGGCAGGCGCGCCAGTGCCGCGCCGGACGGGCGCTCCGCAGCAGCTCCCGGGCCCCGCTCATCGAGCCCGCTCGTGAACCGGTGGCACCGGCGCCCACGCGTCCCGACGACGACGCTCTGTGAACACCCGCCCCCTATGCTCGGGAACAGGTGATGAGTGTGACCCGCCGACGGCACCGGCACCACGACGCCCCGGACACCACGGCGGACTTCCGCCGACTCGCGGCCCTCCCCGGCGGGCCGGAGCACGACGCGCTGCGGGACCGGGTGGTCTGCGCCTGGCTCCCGATGGCCCACCGGCTGGCCGCCCGCTACCGCAACCGCGGCGAATCCCTCGACGATCTGCGGCAGGTCGCCGCGCTCGCCCTGGTCAAGGCGGTCGACGGCTTCGACCCCTGGCGCGGGGGAGCCTTCGAGAGCTATGCCGTGCCGACCATCACCGGCGAGGTCCGCCGCCACTTCCGGGACCACACCTGGATGCTGCGGGTACCGCGCCGCACCCAGGAACTGCGCGGCCGGGTCCGCGGGGTCTACCGGGAACTCGCCCAGTCCGGCGCGGAACCCTCGGCCGAGGCCATCGCCGCCCGGACCGATCTGCGCGCGGACGAGGTCCGGGAAGGTCTCTCGGCGCTGCACGCCTATGCCGCGCTCTCCCTCGACGCGGAGCTGGCGCCGGGGGCGCTCGGCGAGCGGCTGACCCTGGCCGACACCCTCGGCGGGCCGGACCGTGGACTGGACACCGTGGTGGACCGGGAGGCGGTCAAGCCGCTGATCGAGGAGCTGCCCGAACGTGAACGGCGCATCCTCTACCTGCGGTTCTTCCGGGGGATGACCCAGAGCCGGATCGCCGAGGAGTGCGGAATCTCGCAGATGCACGTCTCCCGGCTGCTGACGGAGACCTGCTCCCGGATCCGGCACCGGGCGCTCTCCGGTACCGGATGAACCCCGGCCCCGGCGAGTTCCAGGGGCCGTCGTCGACCGGGCCCGTACGGCTCGGAAGGGGTGAGCCCCGGTGAACCGGGCACGTCGGGGTACCCGTCGGCCATGAACACCTCTACGGAACTGGTCACCGTCGCCGCCGAGGGCGGCGGAGTCTCCGGCATCGGCCCGCTCGTCGCCGGGCTGGCCGTCGTCGCCCTGCTGATCGGAATGGTCCAACTCGGAATCCGCAAGCGGCGGAGCAAGCCCCGGCCGCCCCGGCCCGAGGAACAGCCCAGGCGGCCCACCCCACCCGGCGGCGGGGGCGGTGCCCCGACCGAGGACGGTCCGGAAGACGGCGGCCGGGGCGTATGAGTTCCCCGGTTCGTGGCACCCGGACCGTATGACGTTCACGGCACACGCCCCGTACACCCGGTTCGCGGGCCCGCCGGCCGGCGGCACCGCTGCCCTGATCGCCCGGGCCTACGGCGGGCCCGCCGTGGCGTTCGAGCCGGAGGCCGGGACACCGGTCCGCCCGGCGATCGTCCGGACCGACACCCGAACGGACACCGACGGCGACGAGTGAGAGGAGGCGGCCCATGCGGGCGAACCCGGGAGGCCGGTTCGTCGAGGACGGCGGGCGCGATGCCATGGAGTGGCAGCGGTACGCCGCCTGCGCCGAGCTGGACGACCCCGATCTGTTCTTCCCCATCAGCACCAGCGGCCCCGGCGCAGAACAGGTCGCGGAGGCGCGGGAGGTGTGCGACCGCTGCCCGGTGACGGAGCACTGTGCCGACTGGGCGCGGCGGACCGGGCAGCACACCGGGGTCTGGGGCGGGTTCGCCGCCGAACGCGGCCGGCTGGTCCCGGTCCGGGGCGCCGGCGCCGCCACGAACGGAAGGAGCCGGTGATGACCAGGAACCCCGAACGCGACCGGACCGGCGAACAGCCGCTGCCCCGGGACCCCGAACCCCAGCAGGCCCGGGACGGCCACGACGAGGACCCCCTGGCGATCCCCGTACCCGAGGGCACCGCGGACGACGACGAACTGCCCGGCTCCGGCCAGGCGGGCTCGGGCCCCCGGCGCCGCCCGGAGCGGGGCACCGTCCACCCAGAGCATCCGACTCCGCAGGAGCCCACCGGCTGAACCGCCGGAAGGGCCGCCGCACGCCCCCGGTGTCACCGTCCGGCTCGGGTCTCCCCGGGCCCGGCGCCGGTCTCATCGGGCCCGAGGTCCCGGGCCCGGGTGTGCAGTTCCTCCAGCGCGTCGAGGACGACCGTCCGGTGGTGCCATTCCAGCCAGGCCCCCGCCTCCCGCCCCAGGTCGACCAGCTCCCGCAGCGCGCCGGAGCCCAGGATCACCCCCGGAGCGCCGTGGTGGACCGAGAGTTCACCCAGGATCCGGCCGTCCGGGGCGGTCAGCGGCACACTGTGCCGGGTCCGCGCCCCCGACGCCAGCAGCGCGGCCCGTACCGCCGGGGCGTGCAGGGGATCGCCCGTCACGTCCAGGGCCGTCACCGGCACCGCGCGGCCGTGGACGCAGTGCGCCGGCGCGGTGTCGTCGGCGAGTTCCCACGCCGAGAGGAAGGAGTCGTCGGGGGAGCGGTGGGCCTCCGGCCGGGTGGTGCCGCTCAGCGGATCGGCCAGCCGGATCACCCCCATCCCCGCCCCCGCCGTCGCCAACGCCCGGTCCAGCAGCGCCGACAGGGCCTCCGAGCGGTTCGCCGTCGCCGCCCGCCGGGCGGACAGAAAAGTGGCCCGGGGCGGCAGCCGCCGGGCCCGGCCGGGAAACCAGGACTCCGCCGACGCCACCGGCACCCGGGCCGCGACCAGTGACGCCGCCAGATGTCTGAGCCGGAGATTACGGCTCTGGGCGACCTCCTTCAGCAGCCGCAGCGCCAGCTGCCCGTCCCCGATGGCGTACCGCCCCTGAAGAATGCCCTGGGCCTGGGCGATCACCACCCGCGAATGCAACTGGCGCCGCAGATCCCGCAGTTCGTACGGGGGCGGGGCCACCGCCGCGACCGGCGGCGCCGGGGTCGTCGCGGGCGCCGCCCCGGCGAACCGGGCGATCACCTCCGCCAGCGTCGGCGCCGTCAGTACGGAACCGGGGCCCGCCTCGCCGCGCAGGGTCCGGGCCGCCCGGGGCGGGACCCCGGTCACGTACACCCTGCGGTCCGGCCCCGCCGCGGCCCCCAGCCGGCGGTCCGGTAAACCGGTCTCCGCCCAGCGCGCCCCGGACAGTTCCAGGACGACGCCCACACACTCCGCCGGGGCGTCCCCGGTGAGTGCGGCCCAACCCCGGGGCTCCGTAGGGCCCGTCACATGGAGTACCCAGAGGCCGTTCCGCCGCCTGGGGAGCCAGACCATCTGCGCCTGAACGGCCGTCGTCTCACCATCGCGCATGGTCGTTTTCGCCCTTTACGTACCTGGTCCCACCGGTCTCGTGGAACACCCGGTACCCAGCCTGCCGATTTCTCACCCTCCGTGACGAGGACGCCCGGCGAAGAGTCGCTGTGATCCGGGCCGGAAAACGAAATGGGCGGCCTCGGCACGGGTAGGCGCCGCGTAGGCTCGTTCGCCGCGCCGTCGCTCGGGGAGGCCCCGTCGGCGGCCCCGGCCCGAGGGCCGCGAACGATACCGACAGGGGCGCCCGGGCGGCGCCCCGTACCGACGCCGACCAGGGAACGGAGGAACCACAGATGGGCATCCTGCTCTTCGAGAGCGACGACCTGGAAGTGACCGAAACCTTTCTCAGCGAGGCGTACACCAGGATGCGGATCGGCAGCAGCAACCCCGCCGAGAGCCGGGCCCGGGTATCCAGGTACGCGGCCGGACCGGTCAGTGTCGATCTGCTCAGGCTCGAATTCGAGATGAGCTACCGGGCCGACCCGCTGGGCCGGATCTGTCTGTGCAGCATGCACTCCGGCACCATCAGCAACCACGCGGCGGGCGGGATCTCGGACACCTTCGGCCCCGGCGACGTGGTCTCCCTCGCCCCGCCGGACCGGCCCTACGCGGGCCGGGTGGAACGGGCCGGATACCACATCACCCTGTTCGACCCGGATCTGCTCAGCCGGGTCGCGTCCAACGGGCCGCGCGAACCGGGGCCCGTACGCCTGACCGGGCACCGGCCGCACTCGGCCGACGCCGCCCGCGGGCTCCAGCGGGTGATCGGCCATCTGCGGTCCCAGGTGCTCGCGACACCGGCGGGGGAGAACCCGCTGGTCGTGTCCACGGCGGCGCAGTACCTGGCGGCGAGCGTCCTGCACGCCTTCCCCCACACCGCCGTCACCGACCCCACCGCCCAGGACCGGTCCGACGCGCGGCCCGCCGCCCTGCGCCGGGCGATCGCCTATCTGGAGTCCCACGCGGACCAGGACATCTCCGTCGGTGACGTCGCTGCGGCGGCCCATGTCACGGTCCGCGCCCTCCAATACGCCTTCCGCAGGCATCTGGACACCACCCCCATGCGCTATCTGCGCCGGGTCAGGCTCGCGGAGGCCCATGCCGAACTCCTGGCCGCCGACCCCGGATCCGGGGCCACCGTCGCGGCCACCGCCGCCCGGTGGGGCTTCGCCCATCCGGGCCGGTTCACCCGCGAGTACCGGGCCGCCTACGGCCGGGGGCCCGCCGGCACCCTCCGCGACTGACGGCCGCCGCGCCCCGGCACCGACCGGGACGCGGCCCCGCCGTACGCGGTCCGGGTGGGGCGGCCCGCCCGGGTTACCCGGCGGGAACGCGAACCCCCGGGTACCGCTGTCCGGTACCCGGGGGGAGACGGAAGGAGAGCCATGACCGACGGCAACGGACGCCATGCGAAGCGCCCGCGCGGGCGGGCGGCCGGGGGCGGGACGGCCACCCGGGCCCCGGGGACCGAGCCCATGACCGCCCGTACCGCCACGGAACTGCGGAAGGCACTCGCCTCCGTGGCCCTGGTCGTGTTCACCGCCGCGACGGTGGTGCTGGTCGTGTTCGCCCTGCGCGCGGACGACGGCGGCGCGCCGTCCGGGGCGGCCCTCGGCGGGCTCGCCGCCGTCTGCGGGCTGGTCGCCCTCAGCACGGCGGTCGACCTGGCGGTGCTGCGCCGCCGGAACCGCCGGAACGGCGGAGGGGAGAGCGCCGGTGTGTAAGCGCGCCGGAGCGTGGCACTCGGGGAGGGCGGGGCGAGGAGGCCCCACCTCCCCACGTGACCGCGGTCCCACCGCGGCGCCTCCTCGCCCCCGCGCCCGCTCCTCGCGCGCCGCCACCCCGGGCCGCGAGAAGGCGTTCGACGAGCGGCTGCCCCCACCGAACCCGCGCTCCGCGAGCTGTTCGCGAAATCCCGTCGGCGAACCCCCGCATCTGGTTGACCTCTACATCCGGTGGACCTCCACGGAGAACCCTTCCGCCAGGACGGAGTTCAGGTGCTTCGCATGCGCACCCAGCCACTGGCGGGCGTCGGAGAACTGTGCCGTCAGTTCGACGAGCACATACTCCTCGGAACCGTCGGTCGACCCACCACAGACACAACAACGCAGGCGCTGACTCGGCCCGCCCGTCCACTCCGGTCCGTTCCCGTCCCCCGCCACCACCTGATCATCGACATGCACGGCCACATCGTTCCAGACGCCCTGGAACAGCCCCCGTCCACCTCGGCCGAAGAGAGGGAGCCGTCCCCGGCGGCAGGGGCCCCGGCCCCGGGCGGGCCGCCCGCCGTCGGCCGTCGGGGACACGGGGGCCCCGGCCCGATCGGTCCGCCACGGTCCGCGGACCGCCGCCGACGTATCCCCGCTCGGCGAGCCCGGCCACCCCGAGTGCTACCGTCGGCCATTCGAAGCGTCGATTCCCGGCCGACATCGCCCCCGTTCCCACCCCTGCGCCCACCCCCGCGTTTGCCTTCACGGGGGAGGGGCAGACGCGCAACACGTGCTTCGGAATGCAGGCACGACGCCCGATACGCGGTGCCCGACTCCGTCGGCCCCCGTCCGTAGGCGCACGCCCACGCTTCCCCCTTCGCGCGTGGCCGTGCCCGTCCCGGCGCCGTACCGCCCGGCCTCGTCCGAGGAGCAGTTCCATGAGCACATCCGTCCCCCACGCCCCACGGCACGGCCACTACCGGCGTCACACCCCCGGTACCACCACCGTCACCACGCCGCGCCGGCACGTCCTCGCCCGGGAGTCCGGGTGACCCCGCCGCGCCGGCGGTTCGGCCACCGCACCCTCTTCACCGGCCCGGCGGGCGACGGCACCGCCTGGGCCGAGGTCCGGCTCTGGGGCGAGGTGGACCTGGAGGCCGGGGCGGAGGTGGACGCCCTCCTCGATCTCTGTCTCGCCTGCCGTCCCGCGGGCATCCGGATCGACGTCACCGCCGTCGGACTGCTGGACTGCGCCGGGCTGCGCCATCTGGAGCGGGCGGCGGAGACAGCGGCCCGGGCCGGGGTCTCCCTCGTCCTCGGCGGCACCCCGCAACCCCTGGTCGCCCGGCTCCTGGCCCTCACCGGCACCCGGCTCGGCCGGCCGGACCCGGGCCCCCGGACCACCGCGCCCGTCGCGGCCCGTCACCCGGGCGCGGGCCGCCGGGAGCGGCTGCTCCGGCTCTCCATGCTCACGATCGCGGGCTCCACCGTCCTCGGCTCGCTCCTCTTCGCCACCCTCGCCCAGACCGGCTGACCACCGCTCACCCCGCATACCCCATGCGCCTCGTCCGCCCCGGCCCTCCCGGCTCGGGCGGACGAGGCGTGTCCGGGCCCGGAACGGGTAGCCGCCCCGGTGGAAGGACGTGAATCGACGAGACCACAGAGGAGTCCGATCGTGTACGCCTCCAAGTTCCTGACCCGTTCCGGCGCCCACCCCCTCGCCACGGGCCTCGCCCTCGCCAGCGTGATCTGCGGAGTCCTGGGCTTCTTCCTGCTCACTCCGCTGCTGGGACCGCTGGCGCTGCTCACCGGCTACCTGGCACTGCGGCAGCGGGGCTCGCACGCCGAGACCCCGGCCCGGGCGGGCATCGTCCTGGGCGCCGCCGTACTGATCCTCTACGCGGTCCTGCTGGCCGCCCGCGCCTGACCCCGTCCGGCCCCCGGCCCGGGGCGCCCCCACAGCCTCCGCGACCGCGCCGACCTCGGACGACGCCAGCGGGACACCCGGCAGGACCCCGATCGCCGACGCCCCGTAAAGTGCCTCTCCGTTGCCCTTCCCGAGCCCGAGGTACCGCGCACGTGATGTCCGATCCCGCCGCACCGGCCGCCGCCGCGCCCGGCCCCGAGACCGTGACCGTCGTCGGGATCGGCGCCGACGGCTGGCCCGGACTGACCGCCGCCGCCCGGGCCGCGCTCGGCGGCGCGGAGGTCGTCATCGGCGGACCGCGACAGCTCGATCTGCTGCCGGGGGAGTGCGCCGGGGAACGGGTGGCCTGGCCGTCGCCGCTGCGGCCCGCCGTACCCGGACTGCTCGCCGCGCACACCGGCCGCCGGATCGCCGTACTGGCCAGCGGCGACCCCATGTTCTACGGCATCGGACGCGCCCTCACCGAGACCCTCGGCGCCGGGGCCGTACACGTACTGCCGCATCCGTCGTCCGTCTCGCACGCCTGCGCCCGGCTCGGCTGGCCGCTGGAGGACGTCGGGGTCGTCACCGTCGTGGGCCGCCCGGTGGCCCGGGTCGCCGCCGCCCTGCACCACGGGCGGCGGCTGCTGGTGCTCAGCGCCGACGCCACCACCCCCGACGCGATCGCCGCCCTGCTGCGGGACCGGGGCTTCGGGCCGAGCCGGATCCGGGTCCTGGAGCGGCTCGGCGCGCCGGAGGAGCGGATCACCGCCCCCGTCAGGGCCGACGACCGGCCGCCCGGCACGGCACCCGGCGATCCGCTGAACATCGTCGCCGTCGAGTGCGAGGCCGCCCCCGGCGTGCTGCGGCTCGGCGCCGTACCCGGGCTCCCCGACGACGCCTACGAGCACGACGGCCAGCTCACCAAACGCCATGTCCGGGCAGCCACCCTCGGCGTCCTGGCCCCGGCGCCCGGCGAACTCCTGTGGGACGTCGGCGGCGGCTCGGGCTCGATCGCCGTGGAGTGGGCCCGCACCCACCCCGCCTGCCGGGCCGTCGTCGTCGAACGCGACCCGGCGCGCGCCGCGCGAATATCCCGCAACACCGACCGGCTCGGCGTCCCCGGGATACGGGTGGTGACCGGCGCCGCGCCCGCCGCGCTCACCGGACTCCCGCGCCCGGACGCCGTCTTCATCGGCGGCGGACTGACCGCCCCCGGGCTGCTGGCCGCCTGCTGGGACGCGCTGCCCGAGGGCGGCCGGCTGGTCGCCAACACCGTCACACTGGAATCCGAGGCCCTGCTCGCCGACGCCTACCGCCGCCACGGCGGCGAACTGGTCCGGCTCGCCGTGGCCCACGCCGTGCCCGTGGGCGGCTTCACCGGCTGGCGGCAGGCGATGCCCGTCACCCAGTGGTCCGTCCGGAAGCCCGCGGGCACGGCCCCGGCCGCCCCCGGCGACCGGTCCGCCGACCCTCTCGATCCCCCCGCAGCGACCGCAGGAGCCGACAGATGACCGTGTACTTCATCGGAGCCGGGCCCGGCGCCGCCGACCTGATCACGGTGCGCGGCGCCCGGACGCTCGCCGCCTGCCGGGTCTGTCTCTACGCGGGCAGCCTCGTCCCCACCGAGCTGCTGGCCGAATGCCCGCCGGACGCCCGGCTGGTGGACACCGCCCGGCTGGATCTCGACCGGATCACCGAGGAGTTCGTCCGCGCCCACGAGGCCGGGCACGACGTGGCCCGGCTGCACTCCGGCGACCCGTCGGTGTTCAGCGCCGTCGCCGAGCAGATGCGGCGGCTCGACGCGGCCGGGATCCCGTACGAGGTCGTCCCCGGGGTGCCCGCCTTCGCCGCCGCCGCGGCGGCCCTGAAGCGGGAGCTGACCGTGCCCACGGTCGGCCAGACCGTCGTCCTCACCCGGGTCGCCCAGCGGGCCACCGCCATGCCGGACGGCGAGGACCTGGACACCCTGGGCCGCAGCGGGGCGCTGATCGTGCTCCATCTGGCCGCCTCCTACGTGGACCGGGTGGTGGCCGAACTGCTGCCCCGGTACGGCGCCGACTGCCCCGCCGCCGTGGTGGCCTACGCCTCCCGCCCCGACGAGCTGATCATCCGGGGCACGCTCGACGAGATCGCCGGGAAGGTGAAGGCGGCGGGTGTGGTCAGGACCGCGGTCATCATGGTCGGCCGGACCCTCGGGGCGGAGCACTTCCGCGACAGCCACCTCTACTCGCCCGAACGGGACCGGCACGACTGCTGACCCGCCCGACCCGAACCCGCCGCCGTGACACGGCGAGCCCGTGGAGCCGGAGCGGTCGTACGGCCGCTCAGAGCACCGGGCTGCGGCCCACGACCGCCCCGGCCCGGTCGATGCAGATCACATCGACCGCGACCGGCGCCCCCCGCAGTACCGCCCTGGCCTCGTCCCGGGCCCTCACCGCCACCAGATCGCCCAGCGGCACCCCTGCGGCCCGGCAGAGCTGGAGGGCGGCGAGCCCCGTATTGGCGTCCGCGATCTCCGTCGCCAGCGCCTCGTCCGCGCCGGCCGCCCGGGCGAGCGCCGCGAGAAAACCCTTGTCGACCTGGGAGCGGGCGGAGTGCAGATCGAGATGGCCCGCGGCCAGCTTGGAGAGCTTGGCGAACCCGCCGCAGATCGTCAGCCGGTCCACCGGATGGCGGCGGACGTACTTCAGTACGGCGCCCGCGAAGTCGCCCATGTCCAGCAGGGCGTCCTCGGGCAGCCCGTACTCGGCGACCACCGTCCGCTCCGACGTCGAACCGGTGCATCCGGCGACATGGGTCCGGCCCGCCGCCCTGGCCACGTCCACCCCGCGCCGGATCGAGTCGATCCACGCCGAGCAGGAGTACGGCACCACGATCCCCGTGGTCCCCAGGACGGAGAGCCCGCCGAGAATGCCCAGCCGGGGGTTCCAGGTGGAGCGGGCGATCTCCTCGCCGTGGTCTACCGAGAGCGTGATCTCCACATCGCCGTCGCCGCCGCAGCGCGCGGCCACCTCGGCGACGTGTTCGCGCATCATCCGCCGGGGCACCGGATTGACGGCGGGCTCGCCGACCGGCAGCGGCAGCCCCGGCCGGGTGACGGTCCCCACCCCCGGGCCCGCCCGGAACACCACCCCGGCCCCGGCGGGCAGCCGCCGTACCGTCGCCCGGACCAGCGCCCCGTGGGTGACGTCGGGGTCGTCACCGGCGTCCTTCACCACCCCCGCCATGGCCCGGCCGTCCGCCAGCTCCTCGACCGCGAGGGCGAACGACGGGGTCTGCCCCCGGGGCAGCGTGATCGTCACCGGGTCGGGGAACTCGCCGGTGAGCAGTGCCGTGTACGCGGCGGTCGTGGCGGCCGTCGCGCAGGCACCGGTCGTCCACCCCGGCCGCAGACCGGTGTGCTTGAGTTGGGCCTCGCGGCCCCCCTCGGCCTTGCTGTTCATGATGGGCTCACGGGAAAGGGCAGTGCCATGCCGGAAACGGGACTGAAGTGCACATACTGATTCTGGGCGGTACCACCGAGGCCCGCCGTCTGGCCGAGCTGCTGACGGCCGTCGACCCGCCGTCGCGGGCCCGGGTCACCAGCTCCCTGGCGGGACGGGTGGCCACCCCCCGGCTGCCGCCCGGCGAGGTCAGGGTCGGCGGCTTCGGCGGCGCCGACGGTCTCGCCGACTGGCTCCGCGAGCACACGGTGGATCTGCTGGTCGACGCCACCCACCCCTTCGCCGGAAAGATCAGCTTCAACGCGGCCCGGGCGGCCGTCACCGCCCATGTTCCCCTACTGGCGCTGCGGCGCCCCGGCTGGGGTCCCGTCGAAGGGGACGACTGGCACGAGGCCGGATCGCTCGCGGCGGCCGCCGCGCTGCTGCCGGGGCTCGGCCGGCGGATCTTCCTCACTACCGGCCGGACGGGGCTCGCGGCCTTCGCCCACCTGGACGACCCGTGGTTCCTGGTCCGCTCGGTCGACCCGCCCGAGCCGCCGTGCCCGGCCCGTACCGAGGTCCTGCTCGACCGGGGCCCCTTCACCCTCGACGGGGAACGGGCCCTGCTGCGGGACCACCGGATCGACGTCCTGGTCACCAAGGACAGCGGGGGAGCGGCCACCGCGCCCAAACTGACGGCCGCCCGCGAGGCGGGGCTGCCGGTGGTCGTGGTCCGCAGACCGCCGGTCCCCGAGGGGGTACCGGTCGTGCCCGGCCCGGCCGAGGCCGTCGAGTGGATCCGTACGGCGTACGAACCCCGGACGCGCTGAGCCGCTGCCCGCCGGACACCCGGCCGCCCCGGGGACGGCCGGACCGAAGGCGGCCCGCCCCGGGGACGGCCGGGCCGACCGCCTCCCGGGTCCTACGCCTCCGGATAGCGGCGGGGCGTCCAGACGACCTCCTCGCCGTCACCCCGCCGTACCACCCGGGTCTGCGACGAGCCGACGAGCAGGATCGTCCGCATATCGACCTCGGCGGGGTCCAGCTCCGCGAGCCGGACGATCCGCACCCGCTCACCCGGGCCGCCGACGTCCCGCGCCACGACCACCGGCGTCTCCGGCGCCCGGTGCTCCAGCAGCAGCTCACGGGCCTTCGCCACCTGCCAGGTACGGCTGCGGGAGCCGGGATTGTAGAGCGCCAGCACCAGATCGGCCCCGGCCGCCGCGCGCAGCCGCTCGGCGATCACTTCCCAGGGCTTCAGCCGGTCCGACAGGGACACCGTCGCGTAGTCGTGCCCCAGCGGCGCCCCGGCCCGGGCGGCGGCCGCGTTGGCGGCGGTCACCCCGGGCAGCACCCGCACCGGGACGTCCGCGTACTCCGGCGCCGACGCCGCCTCCAGGACCGCCGTGGCCATCGCGAAGATCCCCGGATCGCCCCCGGAGACCACCGCCACCCGCCGGCCCGACCTGGCCAGTTCCAGGGCGAATGCGGCGCGCTCGGCCTCCACCCGGTTGTCCGAGCCGTGGCGGCGCTGGCCCGGGCGGACCGGCACCCGGTCCAGATAGGTGGTGTAGCCGACCAGATCGTCGGCGGCGGCCAGCGCGCCCCGGGACTCCGGCGTCAGCCAGAGCGGCCCGGCGGGCCCGGTACCGACCACGGTCACCTCCCCGGCGGACCCGGCCGAACCCGCCGTGCCCGGCACCGGCTCCGGGCGGACCACGTCCACCCGGCTCGGCAGTACCGCCACCGAGAAGTACGGCACCGAATCCGGGTCCACATCGGCGAGATCCGCCAGCCGCTCCCCGGCCATCGTGGCCCGCTCCGCGTACCGGGCGTCCGCCAGCCTGCCCGCGCCCTCCAGCGCCGTACGCACCTTGGGGAACGTCCGCCCCAGCTTCATCACCACGGCCGCGTCGGTCGCGGCGAGCCGGGCCGTCAGCTCCTCCTCGGGCAGGGTGCCCGGCAGGATCGTCAGCACCTCCTCGCCCTCGGCGAGCGGCGTCCCGAGCCGGGCCGCAGCCGCCGACACCGATGTCACCCCGGGGATCACCTCGGTGTCGTAGCGGTCCGCGAGCCGCTTGTGCATATGCATGTAGGAGCCATAGAAGAGGGGATCGCCCTCGGCGAGGACCGCGACCGTACGGCCCGCGTCGAGATGGACGGCGAGCCGGGCCGCCGCCTCCGTGTAGAAGTCCTCCATCGCGCCCCGGTAGCCGCCGGGATGGTCCGTGGTCTCCGTGGTGAGCGGATAGACCAGCGGCTCCTCGACATGGTCGGCGCGCAGATGCCGGGCCGCGATCGAGCGGGCGATGGACCGCCCGTGCCGGGCGCTGTGATAGGCGATCACATCGGCCTCGGCGATCACCTCGACCGCCCGGACCGTCATCAGCGACGGATCGCCGGGACCGAGCCCGACGCCGTACAGCTTGCCGCTCATTCTTCCTCGCTCGCGATCGCGTTGAGGGCCGCGGCGGCGATGGCGCTGCCGCCGCGCCGGCCCCGGACCACCAGGTGTTCAAGACCCGAGGGGTGGGCGGCCAGGGCGTCCTTGGACTCCATCGCGCCGACGAAGCCGACCGGGACACCGATCACGGCGGCGGGCCTGGGCGCGCCCTCCTCGATCATCTCCAGCAGCCGGAAGAGGGCCGTCGGCGCGTTGCCGACGGCGACCACGGAGCCTTCGAGCCGGTCCCGCCACAGCTCCATCGCGGCGGCGCTGCGGGTGGTGCCGAGCTTCGCCGCCAGCTGTGGCACGGCCGGGTCGGAGAGCGTGCAGACCACGTCGTTCCCGGCGGGCAGCCGCTTGCGGGTCACGCCGCTGGCGACCATCTGCACATCGCAGAGGATCGGCGCGCCGGCGAGCAGGGCGGCGCGGGCGCTCGCCACCGCCCCGGGCGAGTAGGCGATATCGCGTACCAGGTCGACCATGCCGCAGGCGTGGATCATCCGGACCGCGACCCGGCTGACGTCGGCGGGCAGATCCGCCAGGTCCGCCTCCGCGCGGATGGTGGCGAAGGACTGACGGTAGATGGCCGCCCCGTCCTTCTCGTAGTCGTACGGGGTCACGGTGTTCTCGCTGCTCTCGGTCGTCGTCGTACGGGTCATGGGGCGATCGCCGCCAGGGCGGCGGCGAGCCGGGTGGGGTCGTCCAGGCGGACGGTGTCCGCGGGCCGCCCCGCGGCGGCGGTGGTCAGGTGGTAGCCGCCGTCCGGGGCCGCGACCGCGTCGATCCGGTCGCCCGGGGGGCGGCCGCAGCGGCGCTCGCAGCCGGACCAGTACAGCGGCAGCGGCGAGCGGGCCGCGTCGGCGAGGGTACGGGCCGCGTCCGCCCGTACGTCGGCCCGGGACTTGGCGCAGCCGGGGCGGCCGATGCAGGCGCCGACCCGGGGCCAGGGCGATCCGGCGTCGGTGACCAGCCCGGTACGGGCCAGTCGGCCGAGGGCATCGGCGGTCTCCCGCGGATCCGGTCCGCGGACCGGCACCACGACGCCCCGCCAGGGCGTCAGCCGCAGCTCGGCGTCGGGCGCGGCGGCGGCGACGGCGGTCAGTTCCCGCCACTGTCCGGCCGTGATCGTGCCCAGCGGGGCGTGCACGGCGAGGGCGTCGCCGGTGATGCCCGGCGGCGGGGGAGCCGTCGCCGACGTGTCCCGGGGCGCGGGCCGGGCGTCGATCCCGGCCGCCGTCAGCGCCACACCAATGGCACGTGTCAATTCCTCAGGTGGTACGGGGAGTTCCGCGATCCGCCAGACCCGCGCGCCGCACTCCGCCGCCCGCGCCAGAAACACCTCGGCCGCCAGCAGCGCCGCCCGCGCCGCTTCCCCGTCCGGCACCAGCAGCGCCCCGGCCGAGGCGCCCGCGGTCAGCAGCGCCCCGCCGCCGGGCACCGCCCGTACCGTCAGATCGGCGCCGAGCGCCGCGACGTCCCCCCGGCCGTCGTCGAGGGCGAACAGGAACCGGCCCGAGAGATCCCGGGCCGGTCCGCTGCCGCAGAGCGCCGCGTCCAGCGCCGCCAGCCAGTCGCGGACGTCCCGGACGCCGCGCCCGTCGAGCCCGGCGAGCGGTGACGCCACCACGTTGCGGACCCGCTCGTGGCCGTACGAGGGCAGCAGCCCGGCCGCCGCCAGGGCGGCGGCCAGCTCTGCGGCGCAGCCGTCGGACAGTCCCCGCAGCTGCACATTGCCCCGGGAGGTCAGATACAGCGCGCCGTCGCCCCACCTGTCGGCCGCTTCGCCCAGCGCCGCCGCCTGCCGGGCGGTCAGCACACCCCCCGGGATCCGGACCCGGGCCAGGGCGCCGTCATCGGCCGCGTGCAGCCTCAGCGTCCCCGGGCAGGCGTCGCCCCGGTCCCGTGAGACCGCTGTGGCCTGGGACGACGAAGGAGGAGGGGCCGTGGACATGGCGGCGAGCATACCGACCATCACACCGGACACGCCCTCCACCCTTCGTGGACATGACCCTTACTATGCTCATCGGCGGATCATCCGGTCCGCCATCGCCACGACGGCGACAGGGGAGGAAGCCCGGTGCGAATCCGGCGCGGTCCCGCCACTGTGAACCCGGCCTTCACGGAGCCGGGCGAGCCAGGAACTCCCGCCGTCCGACACCACCCGGGGCGCGGACCCCGAGGAAGGCCAGGCGCCGCATGATCCTGCTCCTGTCGACGTCCGACACCGACCTGTTGAGCGCCCGTGCGGCGACCGGTCCGGTGCCCTACCGCTTCGCCAACCCCGCCCGGCTCCCGCTCGACGACCTGCCCGCGCTCCTCGACGGCGCCGACCTCGTCGTCGTCCGGCTCCTCGGCGGTGTCCGGGCCTGGCAGGACGGCCTCGACCTGCTGCTCGCCGGGGACCGGCCGGTGGTCGTCCTCACCGGCGAACAGGCCCCCGACGCCCAGCTGATGGCCGCGTCCACCGTGCCCGTCGGGATCGCCGCCGAGGCCCACGCCTATCTCGCCCACGGCGGCCCCGCCAATCTGGAGCAGCTCGCCCGCTTCCTCTCCGACACCGTGCTCCTGACCGGACACGGCTTCGACGCCCCGGCGCCCGCACCCTCCTGGGGGCCGCTGGAGCGGACCGCGCGTACCGTCCCGGCCGGGGCGCCGACCATCGCCGTGCTCTACTACCGGGCCCACCACATGAGCGGCAACACCGGCTTCGTGGACACCCTCTGCACGGCCGTCGAGGACGCGGGCGCCCGCCCCCTGCCGCTCTACGTGGCATCCCTGCGAGCCCCCGAACCCGAGCTGATCGAGACCCTGCGGACCGCGGACGCCATCGTCACCACGGTGCTCGCCGCGGGCGGCACCAAGCCCGCCGAGGCGTCCGCGGGCGGCGACGACGAGTCCTGGGACGCGGGCGCCCTCACCCAGCTCGACGTACCGATCCTCCAGGCCCTGTGCCTGACCGGCCCCCGCAGCGTCTGGGAGGAGAACGACGAGGGCGTCTCCCCGCTGGACGCCGCCAGCCAGATCGCCGTACCCGAGTTCGACGGCCGGCTGATCACCGTCCCGTTCTCCTTCAAGGAGATCGACGCCGACGGACTCCCCGCCTACGCCGCCGACCCAGAGCGGGCCGCCCGGGTCGCCGGAATCGCCGTCCGGCACGCCCGGCTCCGCCACATCCCGGCCGCCGGGAAGCGGATCGCGCTCGTCCTCTCCGCCTATCCCACCAAGCACTCCCGGATCGGCAACGCCGTCGGCCTCGACACCCCCGCCAGCGCCGTCGCCCTGCTGCGCCGGCTGCGCGAGGAGGGCTACGACTTCGGCGGCGCCGACATTCCGGGGCTGGAGTCCGGCGACGGCGACGAACTGATCCGGGCGCTGATCGACGCGGGCGGCCACGACCAGGACTGGCTCACCGAGGAACAGCTCGCCCGCAACCCGGTCCGGGTCCCCGCCGCCGACTACCGCCGCTGGTACGCCGCCCTCCCCGAGGAGCTGCGGACCGCCGTCGAGGAACACTGGGGCCCCGCGCCCGGCGAGATGTTCGTCGACCGCTCGGCCAACCCGGAGGGCGATATCGTGCTCGCCGCCCTCCGCTACGGCAATCTCCTCGTCCTGATCCAGCCGCCGCGCGGCTTCGGCGAGAACCCGATCGCGATCTACCACGACCCCGATCTGCCGCCGTCCCACCACTATCTGGCCGCCTACCGGTGGATCGCGGCCTCCCGCGCCGACGGCGGCTTCGGCGCCGACGCCATGATCCACCTCGGCAAGCACGGCAATCTGGAGTGGCTGCCCGGCAAGAACGCCGGACTCTCCGCCGCCTGCGGCCCCGACGCGGCCCTCGGCGATCTGCCGCTGGTCTACCCCTTCCTGGTCAACGACCCGGGCGAGGGTACCCAGGCCAAGCGGCGGGTGCACGCCACCCTGGTCGACCATCTGGTGCCGCCGATGGCCCGGGCCGACTCCTACGGCGACATCGCCAGGCTCGAACAGCTCCTCGACGAGTACGCCCAGATCTCCGCCATGGACCCGGCCAAGCTGCCCGCGATCCGGGCCCAGATCTGGACCCTGATCCAGGCCGCGAAGCTCGACCACGACCTGGGCATGGCCGACCGCCCCGACGACGACGGCTTCGACGACTTCCTGCTCCATGTCGACGGCTGGCTCTGCGAGGTCAAGGACGCCCAGATCCGCGACGGACTGCACGTCCTGGGCGCCCCGCCCGCCGGACCCGACCGGGTCAACCTCGTCCTGGCCATCCTGCGGGCCCGGCAGATCTGGGGCGGCACCACGGCGCTGCCCGGACTCCGCGAGGCCCTCGGCCTGGACGAGTCCGCCGCCACCCGGACCACCGCCGACGCGGCGGAGGCCAAGGCCCGCGCCCTGGTCGAGGCCATGGAGGCGGCGGACTGGGACCCGGCCGCCGTCCCCGCCGAACACGGCGACGAGGTCGCCGCCGTCCTCGACTTCGCCGCCCGCGAGGTCGTCCCCCGGCTCGCCGCGACCACCGACGAACTCGACCACGCCGTACACGCCCTGGCGGGCGGCTTCGTCCCCGCCGGACCCTCCGGCTCGCCGCTGCGCGGACTGGTCAACGTCCTGCCGACCGGCCGCAACTTCTACTCCGTCGACCCCAAGGCCGTCCCCTCCCGGCTCGCCTGGGAGACCGGCCAGGCCCTCGCCGAATCGCTCCTCCAGCGCTACCGCGCCGACAACGGCGAATGGCCCACCTCGGTCGGACTGTCCCTCTGGGGCACCAGCGCCATGCGCACGGCGGGCGACGACATCGCCGAGGCCCTCGCCCTGCTCGGCGTCCGCCCCGTCTGGGACGACGCCTCGCGCCGGGTCACCGGCCTGGAGGCCGTACCGTACGAGGAACTCGGCCGCCCCCGGGTCGACGTCACGCTCCGGATCTCCGGCTTCTTCCGCGACGCCTTCCCGCACACCATCGGCCTCCTCGACGACGCGGTCCGCCTGGTCGCCGGGCTCGACGAGCCCGCCGAGATCAACCACGTCCGCGCCCATGTCCGGGCCGACCTGGCCGAACACGGCGACGAACGGCGCGCCACCACCCGGATCTTCGGCTCCCGCCCCGGGACCTACGGCGCCGGACTCCTCCAGCTCATCGACTCCCGCGACTGGCGCACCGACGCCGACCTCGCCGAGGTCTACACGGTCTGGGGCGGCTACGCCTACGGCCGGGAACTCGACGGCCGCCCGGCCCGGGACGAGATGGAGACCGCGTACCGCCGGATCGCGGTCGCGGCGAAGAACACCGACACCCGCGAACACGACATCGCCGACTCCGACGACTACTTCCAGTACCACGGCGGCATGGTCGCCACGGTCCGGGCCCTGCGCGGCACCGCCCCCGAGGCGTACATCGGCGACTCCACCCGCCCCGAGACGGTCCGCACCCGCACCCTGGTCGAAGAGGTCTCCCGGGTCTTCCGGGCCCGGGTCGTCAACCCCAAGTGGGTCGAGGCGATGCGCCGCCACGGCTACAAGGGCGCCTTCGAACTCGCCGCCACCGTCGACTACCTCTTCGGCTACGACGCCACCACGGGCGTCGTCGCCGACTGGATGTACGACAAGCTCACCGAGACGTACGTCCTCGACCCCACGAACCGCGCCTTCCTCCAGGAGGCCAACCCCTGGGCCCTCCACGGCATCGCCGAACGCCTGCTGGAGGCCGAGTCCCGCGGTCTCTGGGAGAAGCCGGACCCGGCGGTCCTGGCCGCGCTCCGCGAGGCGTACCTGGAGACCGAGGGCGATCTGGAGGACGAGGACTGAGTCCGGGGGCGCCACCGGGCGGGGGCTCTCCCCCCCCGCCCGGACCGGGCCGCCCCACTCCGCCGCCGTACGACCGCTTTCGCCCTCTGCGCCCTTTGCGCCCCCTTCGCCCGCCGGGTCCCGGCGGGCTTCGCGCGTATCGGGAGCGGGTCCGGACCGCGGCCGGGGCGGGTCCGGACCCGCCCCCGGACCCGCTCCGGATGAGAAACATGAGAACCCTCCCATCAAGTAAGGCTTTTCCATGAGGGGACTCTCATACAAGATCCATTGACGAGATCATGGCGAAGATCTTAATTTTCATTACGGAAGTGCGGCCCGCCGGCCGCAGCCCCGATTACCGGAGGTCCGAAATGGAAAAGCTCATCAAGAAGATGGCCCAGGACGACGTCTGGCGGGCCTGGAATTCCGCCAATTCCGCCGCGGCGGGCGAGAAGAACGGTTGCATCAGCGCGACCGCCAAGTCCGGCTGTATCAGCGCCGCGCCGAAGGCCGGCTGCATTTCCTGACGCACCACACCATGCCGCGGATCTCCGTCGGGTACGGCTGAACGAGCCGCGCCGCACCGGACGGAGATCCCGTGGAACGGCCCGGGCGGCGGACTTCCCCCACCGCCGCCCGCCGCCACGGCCCGAACCCCGGTCCATCCCCTGCGCCCGGAACCGCCCATGACACCCCGTCGGCGGGCCCGGCCGGACCGGGTCCCTCACGCCGACGGAAGGTCACTGTGGACGTCACCGCGGACGGCCAGCCAGGCCCCGGCACCATCGAACTCATCCGGGACATCCCCGTCTACCGGGACTCCATCACCCGCGGGCACTTCCCCGTACTGGAGAAACCGGAGATCGCCCGGGACTTCCCCCACAACTGGACGACCCCCGCGCTCACCGCCGCGCTGGAGCGCGGCGAGGCAGAGTTCGTCCTCTCCACCGGCACCAACCACGCCCGGATGCAGATCATCCGGCCCCCGTACTTCCTGCTCACCTCCTACTACCGGCTCTGGAGCGAGCATCCGGAGATCTCCGGCACCTGGCACGACGGCTGCCGCCGGGTGTCGCTGACCACGGTCCTCGCGACCGAGCACGTCGCCCGGGTCAACGCCCGCGCCCGGGAGACCGCCCGCACCGGCCGCCCCGCACCGCAGCCCGCCGTCCCCCGGGACTCCGGCGCTGCCCGGCCCGTACCGTCCCTGGACGACCGCCGTCTCGACGACCGGACCGTCTATCTCAACCTCCGGCTCGACCCGGCGCTCTGGAGCCGGGAGGAGGTGGAGCGGATGATCACCGAGATCCGCGCGGAACGCGCCGCGCACCCCGGGGGCCGCTACCACCTCGACTGCTCGGGGCCCCATCTCGCCCAGCTGGTCCGCAAGGCGGTCGCCTGGGGCCTGTGGGACGACTTCCCCCGGCCCGCCAGTGTCATCACGGCGTACGAGTACACCCCGGTCAATGTGCGCCGCTATCTGGAGAGCCGGCTCGACTGCCCGGTCGTGGACCTCTTCGGCAGTACCGAGCTGGGCTATCTGTCCTACAGCGACCAGGACGGCCGCTACCACCCGTACCTCGACCGGATGCATCTGGAGCTGATCCCGGTCGCCCCCGGCGTCAATCTCCACAGCCTGATCGTCAGCAGCGTCCGCAACCCCTGGATGCCGCTGATCCGCTACCGCTCCGGGGATCTGGTCCGCACCCTCGACGGCTCGCCCGACCCGGCCCTGATCACTCGCTTCTGCGGCCGGGAGAAGGAACTGTTCGCGTCCCCGCGCGGGCCCGTCTCCCAGGGTGACCTGGACGACTGCCTGGCCGCCGCGTCGCCCCGGATCTTCCTGGGGCAGCTGAACACCGGCGACCCGAGGGGCCCGCGCCTGGCGTACACCACCTTCGACGACACCCCGCTCGACCCGGCCGAGCGGACCGCCCTGGAGAAGCACCTCGGCGAACTCCTCGGCGCCCCCTGCGCCGCCCGCCACCGGACGCACATCCCGATCGGCGCCTCAGGGAAGTACGCCTGGCTCACCGCCGGGTGACCGCCGTCCCGCCCCGCCGGGCGTCCCCCCGCCCCGGCGCCCCGTACCCCGAGAACCCCGGGAGAGCATATGACCACCGCCGCCGACACCCATACGACGGTGACCCCCGCCGAACTCCGCGAACTCCTCGGCGAGACTTTGCATACCGAGGTCGTCGACTATTTTATCGGGCAGACCGGGAAGACGCGGGAGGAAATCGAGCGGGAAGTCCTCGAATGCCTGCGGTATCTGTATCTCGTGTCGCGGCACCGGGATCAGCTCGGCGGTCTTTTCCTTCCGGTGGACCAGCATATCGACGAGATCTGGCATTACTTGATTCTGCAGACCCGGGAATACCGGGACCTCTGTGAGAACCGGCTGCCCGGCGGATTCTTCGTCGAACACCGCAGTATCGGGTACGAGGAGTACCAGCAGGAGCCCGGCCGGGAGCGCACCATCGAGGAGGCGCTGCGCTGGATCCCGCTCTACTGCTGGGAGTTCGGGGCCTTCGACGAGGGCGCGCTGCCGCACTGGACCATCGTCCGCTTCCTCCACGAGCGGCTGGAGATGCCGCTGGCGGAGATCGCCGACCTCCAGCCCTACACCCCGGCCTGACCGGCCCCGATACCCCGGCCCGACCCGGTACCCGCACCCCGACCCCGGTACCGGGCCGGGTCCGGTCCCGTTCCCGGGGCCGGGCAGATCCACCGACGCGAGGAGCGCCGCCATGAGGTCCCGGTCCCGTACCCCCGCACCGGCACCGCCGTCCGGGCGGGGCGGGGACCGTCCGGCCCCCGCCCCGGCAGCCGCCCCGCGAGGGGAGGGAGACCACCCCGCCCAGCGCCGGGTCCTGGCGGTGCTGACCATCGCCCAGATACTCAGCGGAGCCGCGCTCGCCGCCGGGTTCACCATCGGGCCGGTACTCGCCGAAGCCATGCTGGGATCCACCTCCCTCGCCGGGGTGCCGAGCGCGCTCTTCGCGGCCGGTGCCGCCCTGGGCGCCCTCGCTATCGGCCGGATCAGCCGGTCCCGGGGGCGGCGCCCCGGACTGGTCGCCGGATACGCCACCGGGGCCGTCGGCAGCCTCGGTACGGTCGCCGCGACCGCCTGGGAGAACGTGCCGCTGCTGCTGGCCGCACTGCTGGTCTACGGCGTGGGCACCGCGTCGATCATGCAGGCCCGGTTCGCCGGGGCCGATCTCGCGGCCTCCGCCCGCCGGGCGCGCGCCGTGGGCACCGTCCTCCTCGCCACCTCCGCCGGGGCCGTCGCCGGGCCCAACCTGGTCGGCGTCACCGGCGAGTTCGCCGAGAGCCACGGCATCCCCTCCGTCGGAGGGCCCTTCCTGCTGGCCTTCGCCGGATTCGCCGCGGCCGCCCTGGTCCTCGGGACGATGCTGCGGCCCGACCCCCTGCTGACCGCCCGTACCGCGGCCGCCGAACCGGACCCGGCCGCCGCGCCGGACCCGGCGACCACCCCGCCGGAGGCCGCCGGGGACTCCCCGGACGGCACCGGGACCACCGCCCCGGGCGTCCGCGCCACACTGGCCACCGGGGTCACCCTGATGGTCCTCGCCCAGCTCGTGATGATCTCCGTGATGACGATGACCCCGATCCATATGACCGACCACGGACACAGCGCCGGGGCCGCCGGACTGGTCATCGGACTCCACCTGGGGGCCATGTATCTGATGTCCCCGGTCTCCGGGGTACTCGCCGACCGGGTCGGCCGCCGGACCACCGCCGTACTCTCCGTCGTCGTCCTGGTCGGGTCGGCACTGCTGGCCGCACTGCTTCCCGCGCACTCCGCGAGCGCGCTCTCCGCCGCGCTGATCCTGCTCGGCGTCGGCTGGAACCTCGCCTTCGTCAGCGGCTCCGCGATGGTCACCGACGCCCTGCCGCCGTCCGCGTGGGCCCGCGGCCAGAGCCTGACGGACGTCGGCATCCTGGTCGTCGGCGCGGGCGGCGGACTGCTCTCCGGAGTGATCATGGCGGCCGGCGGCTTTCCGCTGCTGGCGCTCGGCGGCGCGATCCTGCTGCTGATCCCGCTGCCGCCGCTGCTCCTCGGTACGGTCCTGCCCCGGACCTCCGCCGACGCCGCCGCCGCGAAGGAGCCCCGGGGCACGGTGTCCCCGACCCCCGAGTCCTGAGCCCCGGGAGCCCGGCCGGACCCGGGACGCGTTCAGGGGCGCGGGGAACCCGGGCCCCCGCCGGTGAGTACACCGGCCTCCGGCTGGGCATCTCATTGGTCAGCTCTCCGCCGACGGCGGGAGCGGGCGCGTCCCCGTACGACAGGTCCGTCCCGAGGTCCGTCCCGGTACCGACGAAAGGTTCCGTCCGTGTCCGAGCGGAGTGCCCGGCCCGACCCCGTCGCGGCACCCGCCCGCGCGCCCGGGGAGAGCGGGGCGCGCGGCGACCCGACGTGACCCCGGCACCGCCCCCGTACCGCAGGCCCCTCATCCCTTCACCAGCGGCGAGGTGTGATGTTCCTGGAGTGGCAACAGGCGCAGTCCGACGCGTACGACACCATGCTCGCGGCGGTCGGGAAGACCCTCAGGGAGCCCCCCGACGCCCGCTCCGAACCGCGGGCCGCCTGGCGGCGCTGCGGGGAACTGGGGCTGCTGGGGCTCTGTATCCCCGAGGCGTACGGCGGCGGCGGTCTCGGCGCCCTCGACACCGCGCACCTGGTGGAGGCGTTCGGCCGGGGCTGCGAGGACACCGGACTGGTCTTCGCCACCAGCGCCCATCTCCTCGCCTGCGCCGTACCCATCGCCACCTTCGGCTCCCCGGAGCTGCGCGCCCGGCTGCTGCCCGCGATGTGCGCCGGGGACGCCGTCGCCGCCAACGCCATGACCGAGACCGACGCCGGTTCGGACATCGCCGCGATCAGCACCCGGGCCGTCCGCGACGGCGACACCTATGTCCTCGACGGCACCAAGTCCTGGGCCAGCAACGCTCCCGACGCCGATGTCTTCGTCACCTACGCGGTGACCGACCCCACCGCCGGATTCCTCGGCACCTCGGCCTTCGTGGTGGAACGCGGCACCCCCGGCCTCCGGGTCGGCGAGCCGCTGGCCAAGATGGGCCTCGACACCTGCGCCGCCGGGGCCGTCCACTTCGATGACTGCCGGATACCCGCCGGAAACCTGCTCGGCGGCGAGGGCGCGGGCGGCGCCGTCTTCCAGCACTCGATGGCCTGGGAACGGGCCTGCCTCTTCGCCGGCTATCTCGGACTGATGGACCGGCTGCTCGACCGCTGTGTCGACCACGCCCGGCAGCGCCGTCAGTTCGGCCGCCGGATCGCCGACTTCCAGGCCGTCTCCCACCGGGTCGCCGAGATGAAGCTCCGGCTCGAAGGGGCCCGGCTGCTGCTCTACCGGGCCTGCTTCCGGCTCGACCGGGGCGACCACACCGCCGCCGACAGCGCCCTGTCGAAACTCGCCGTCTCCGAGGCCGCCGTCCGGGCCGCGTCCGACGCCCTGCGGATCTTCGGCGCCCGGGGCTATCTCGTCGCCGAGGGGCTGGACGCCGCACTCCGCGACACCGTACCCGCCCGGCTGTTCTCCGGGACCAACGAGATCCAGCACGAGCTGATCGCGAAGGGGCTCGGGCTGTGAACCTGGCGTCCCTCGTGATCGAATCGGCCCGCCGCGCCCCCGGCGACCCCGCCGTCTCGGGCCCGGACGGCGAACTGAGCTACGGCGCCCTCGACCGGGCCGCCGACCGGCTCGCGGCCCGGCTGCGGGCCCGAGGCGCGGGACCCGGCGACCGGGTGGTGATCTGGCTGGAGAAGTCGGTCACCGCGGTCGTCGCCTTCCAGGCCGTCCTGCGGCTCTCCGCCGTCTACGTACCCGTCGACGCCGCCAACCCGCTCCGCCGGGCCGTACTGATCGCCCGGGGCTGCGGCGCCGCCCTCCTCGTCACCGACCGGGACCGGGCCGAAGCGTTGGACGAATCGGGCCTCGGCACGCCCCCGGTCCTCACCGTCGGAGCGGCCGACCTCACACCCGCCGAAGAGCCGAACGGCGGCGGCGCCGGCGGCCGTGCCGGGCCCGGAGCCGTAGCCCCGGCCTCGGCTCCGGCTCCGGACGATCTCGCCTACATCCTCTACACCTCGGGATCGACCGGCGAACCCAAAGGCGTCTGCGTCACCCACCGCAACGCCCTGACCTTCGTCCGCTGGGCCGCCGCCGAACTCGGCGCGACCCGCCACGACCGGTTCGCCAACCACGCGCCCTTCGGCTTCGACCTCTCCGTCCTCGACCTCTACGCCGCGTTCCTGGCGGGAGCCTCGGTCCGGCTGGTCCCCGCCGAACTGGCCTACGCGCCCCGCCAGCTGACCGCGTTCCTCACCGAGGAGCGGATCACCGTCTGGTACTCGGTGCCCTCCGTCCTGGTCCTGATGATCCGTGACGGCGGGCTCTGCGACACCCCGCGCCCGCCCGCGCTCCGGGCCCTGCTGTTCGCGGGGGAGCCGTTCCCCGCCGCCCCGCTGGCCCGGCTGTACGGACACTGGCCCGGGGTCCGGTTCCTCAATCTCTACGGCCCCACCGAGACCAATGTCTGTACGTTCCACGAGGTCACCGCCGAGGACATCGGCGGACCCCTGCCGATCGGCCGGGTCTGCGCCGGGAACGAGGCATGGGCGGAACGGGCCGGCGGCGGACGGGCCGGACCGCTGGAGGACGGCGAACTCGTGGTCGCCGGGCCGACCGTGATGGCCGGGTACTGGGGCCGCCCCGCCCAGCGGGGCCCGTACCGGACCGGGGACCTGGTCCGGGTCAGGGCCGACGGCGGCTTCGACTACCGGGGACGGCTCGACCAGCTCGTGAAGATCCGGGGACACCGGGTCGAACTCGGCGAGATCGAGGCCGTACTCGCCCGCCATCCGGCCGTGGACGAGGCGGCCGTCCTGGTCGACGGGGAGGGGACCGCCGCCCGGCTGGTCGCCGTCGTCGTCCCCGGCGCCGCCGCGCCGCCGGGACTGCTGGCGGTCAAACGGCACTGCGCCGCCCTGCTGCCCCGGTACATGATCCCGGACGCCGTGGTGTCCGTACCCGAACTGCCGCGCACCCGCAACGGCAAGACCGACCGGTCACTGCTGCGTACGGCCCTGAGCGGCGGATAGGCACACCATGCCCGGGTATCCGCCGACCCGCTACCAACACGCCGATCCGCCGGAGCAACGAGGAGAGAGGACGACCGACGCCCATGGACCAGGCCGCAGCCGCCAAGGAGATCGAGCGGTACATCCGTACCGAATTCCTCGACGGGGACCCCTCCGCCGAACTGGCCGCCGACTCACCCCTGCTGGAATGGGGGGTACTCAACTCGATGAACATCACCCGCCTCGTGGCGTTCCTCAACGAGCGGTTCGGCGCCGAGGTGGCCCCGGGGGACCTCGTCCCGTCGAACTTCCGGGACGTCGACAGTGTGGCGCGGCTGGCCGCCCGGCTCGCTCCGGAGGGGGCGGCAACGGACTGAGCGGGCCGATGTGTCGATGTGCCGATGGGGGCGGTCCCGGGCGGGGCCGCCCCCAATCGGCGCGCGGTCAGCGGACCACGGCGTACGCCTGCCCGCCGCGGGGACTCGCGGCGGCCAGTACCCCGCCGTCCGCGTCGATCCCGGTGACACAGACCTTGCCCAGTGAGTACGGGGCCACCAGCCGCAGTTCGTGGCCCCGTTCGCGCAGCCCCGCCAGGGTCTCCCCGGGGAAGGAGTCCTCCAGGGCCAGGGTCAGCGGCCGGGCCGTGCGGGGGGTGAACGACGTCGGTACGTGATCAGTGTGGAAGGCGGGGGCCTCCACCGCCTCCTGCGGACCGAGCCCGAAGTCGAGATGGTGGACGAGGAAGCTGAGGGTCCACTGGTCCTGCTGGTCGCCGCCGGGGGTGCCGAACGCCAGCCGGGGACGGCCGTCCCGCAGCAGCAGCGACGGACTGAGAGTGGTCCTGGGCCGCTTGCCCGGCGCGAGGGTGTTGTTGTGGCCCTCCTGGAGCCAGGCCATCTGGCCCCGGGTGCCGAGGGGGAAACCGAGCCCCGGGACCACCGGTGAACTCTTCAGCCAGCCGCCGCTGGGTGTGGCGACGACCATATTGCCGTCCCGGTCGGTGGCGCTGACACAGGTCGTGTCGCCCTTGGCGGCGGTCCGCAGCAGCACCGTGGGGATACCGTCGCCGAGCTGGGTCAGCCAGTCGGGCCGTCCGGGGACGGGGGTCACGTCCCGGACCGGTGGGATCCACGGCTCGCGGCCGCCCGGTGAGCCGGGTCGCAGCTCCCCGGAGGCCCGGGGGCCGATCAGCGCCCGGCGGTCCGCCGCGTAGGCGGGGTCCAGCAGCTCCCGCAGGGGTACGTCGGCGTGCTCCGGGTCCCCGTACCACGCCTCCCGGTCGGCGAAGGCGAGCTTCGCGGCCTCCACCACCGTATGGAGGTGTTCCGTGCCGCCGCGCTCCATGGCGCCCAGGTCGAACCCTTCCAGCAGGGCCAGTTGCTGGAGGAAGACCGGCCCCTGCGACCAGGGGCCGGGCTTGTGGACCTGGTGGCCCCGGTAGTCGTAGCTCACGGTCGGCTCGGAGCCCGCGCGCCAGGCGGCGAGATCGGCGCCGGTGAGCAGCCCCCGGTGGTGCCGCCCGGTGCAGTCGATCTGCTCGGTGGCGGTGAACCGGTCGATCGCCTCGGCCACGAAACCCTCGTAGAAGGCGCGGGCGGCGGCGTCGGCCTGGCCCTCGCGGTCGGGCGCGGCGGCCCGCGCCTCGGCCAGGATCCGCCGGTAGACCCCGGCCAGGGCCGGATTGCGCATCCGGGTCCCGGCGGCCGGTACCCGCCCGCCGGGCAGGAACGTCCGGCCCGACTCCGCCCACTCGTCCCGGAAGAGAGGGGCCATCACCTCGATCATCGCCGCCGCCTTCGGCAGCAGCGGATAGCCGCCGTCCGCGTAGCCGATGGCCGGTTCGAGTACGTCCTCGACCCGGAGCCGGCCGTGGTCGCGGAGCAGCCGCATCCAGGCGCCGAACGCGCCGGGGACGGGGGCGGCCAGCAGCCCGGAGCCGGGAACCGTGTCCAGGCCCAGGGCGTGGAAGGCGGCCGGGGTGGCGGCGGCGGGCATCGGGCCCTGACCGCAGATCACCCGGGTCGTGCCGGTCGCCGCCTCGTACACCATGATCGGGACGTCGCCCGCAGGGCCGTTCAGATGCGGCTCGACGACCTGGCACACCAGGGCGGCGGCGACCGCGGCGTCGAAGGCGTTGCCGCCTCGGTCGAGCATCGCCATCCCGGTGGCGGAGGCCAGCCAGTGGCTGGCGGAGACGGCGCCCAGGGTGCCGTGGAGTTCGGGGCGGTGCAGCAAGACGGGTCCTTCCGGAGCATCGGGTCAGTCGGCGGGAGGCGGTGGGACGGCGACGGTGCCGCGGGTGACGGGGGTGACGTCCCCGGCGGCCGACGCGTGTACGGGACGGCCGCCGACGACGGTGACCGCGCACTCCAGCCGGCCGGTACGGGGGGTTCCGGCGCCCAGGCGGACGGTGTAGCGGTGGACGCCGTCCCCGGCGGGCAGCCGTCCGGTGGCGGCGAGCCAGCGGCCCAGCGCCAGCGCCACCGGGGCGCACGCCGGGTCGTCGGGGATACCGAAGCCGGGGGCGAACAGCCGGGCCCGGACGGTCACCGAACCGTCCGAACGGCCCGCGCGGTCGGCGGTGCGGCTGACAACGGTCGTGCCGCTCGTGCCGGGTGAGTTCGGCGAGTCGGCGGGATCGGCGGCGGGGGCCGGGTCGGTGGCGACGAGACAGAGCGCCTTCAACCCCTCCGCCGCCATCCGGGCGGGGTCGGGGCGGGCCCGCGCGAGGGCGGAGCCCCGTACCGGCAACAGGGGGAAGGGGGCGCCGAATCCGGTCGCCGTCGGGGCGTCTCCGGCGGGGTCGGCGGGGGTGTCGGCCCGGGTGAGACCGGCGGCGGCGAGCAGCGGTCCGGGGTCGAGGCCGGTGCCGGGCAGCGGGTCGCGGCCGAGGAGCGCGGCCCCGGCCGCGTCGGCGGTGAGCGTCTGCCGCGCCGCTCCGCAGCCCTGTGTCACGGGCCCGGCCGGGACGATTCCCAGCCGGACCAGGGTGGCGGCGGTGCCGATGGCGCTGTGGGAGCCGAACGGGGTCTCACCGGTCGGCTGGAAGACCCGTACCCGGTAGTCCTCGCCGGGCGCCCCGGCGGGCCGGACGAAGACGGTCTCGGTGGTGCCGAGTCCGGCGGCCACGGTCGCCATCGTGGCGGCGTCGAGCCCGGCCGCGTCCGGGACGACGGCCAGATCCCCGCCCGGGTACGGCCCTTCGGCGCACATCCGGACGATTTCGTACGGGAACTCGTACGGGGTCACGGGCGGTCCCCCGGGTTCAGTACGGCGGCGGCGATCTCGTCGAGGACTTCCGGCCGCCCCTGGTAGGGGAAGCCGGGCCGGGGCCAGTGGGTGACGACGTCGGTGAAGCCGACGGCGCCGAACCGGCCGCAGGCGTCGGCGTAGGACTCCGCGGAGTCGAGGGTGCGGGTGATCATGGCGCCGGTGACGACCATCCGGCGGAGCGACGCCGGGTCGCGTCCGACGGCGGCACAGGCCGCGTCGAGCGCCGCGGACTGGGCCGCGAGCCCGGACAGGGCCCGTTCGTAGGGGAGTGGTTCGCCCCAGCCGGGGCGGCCCGCCGTGATCCAGATATCCGCGTGGCGGGCGGCGAGCCGCAGCCCCCGGGGGCCGGTGGCGGCGATGGCGAGGGGGATCCGGGGCCGCTGGAGGCAGCCGGGCCGCATGGCCACATCGCGACAGCGGAAGTAGCGGCCCTCGTAGCTGGTGGCGGGTTTGCTGAGCAACTGGTCGGTGAGTTCCACGAACTCGGCGAACCGGTCGGCGCGTTCGGCGGGCGCCGGGGTCGCTTCGCCCAGTACCTCGTCGTCGAAGCCGCCCGCGCCCGCGCCGATACCGCAGATCAGCCGTCCTCCCGCGATGTCGTCCAAGGTCATCATCTCCTTGGCGAACGGCACGGGGTGGCGGTAGGCGGGGCTGGCGACCAGGGTGCCGACGGTGATCCGGCGGGTGGTGGCCGCGGCGGCCGTCAGGGTCGGGACGACGGAGAACCAGGGGTCGTCCCGGAGCCACCGCCACATCAGATGGTCGTAGGTCCAGACATGGTCGAAGCCCAGTTCCTCGGCCCGTACCCAGGTGCGGCGGGCGGTCTCCCAGCGGTGTTCGGGGAGGATCACGACCCCGTGGCGGAGCGCGCTCACCGGGCCGCCGGGGCGCCCGGCCCCGTGCCGTCGTCGGTACCGGTACCGGTGGGCGGGCCGCCGCCGGATCCGGTGACGGTGTCCGGGGCGCGTCCGGCGGCCAGGGCCGCCGTCCGGACCAGGGCCGGGATCAGATCCTTCTCGCATTCGGTGACGGCGGGATCGCGCAGCTCGTCGGGGACCGGGTCGAGGGCGTCGCCGACGTCCGGATAGAGCCCGTTGGTGGCCAGGTCGATGGCGACGGCCTTCTGGCGGCGCAGGAGCTGGGCCGTCACCTCCTTCCGGGCCACCGGCGCCCGCAGGGTGAGGAAGTAGCAGTCGAAGACGGCGCCCCAGCTGCGGTGGGAGGCGATGTTCCCCTCCAGGACCGCGGCCTGTAACAGGGAGCGGCCCTGGTCGACGAGTTTGGAGGCGACACCGAGATGGATCTGGTTGGTGAGGGCGATCTCGCGCAGCAGCTCCGCCGTCCGGTGCGGGACGACGGGCGGCGGCCTGCGGCCCCGGAAGAGGCTGCGGACGCCCGGGTAGTCGGGTGCCCAGGTGCCGCTGAACTTGTCGTGCTGGCGGTACATGCTGGGGCGGATGGTGCGCTGGTAGATCTCCCGGGTACTGGAGCCGGTGTACAGCAGCATGCCGCAGTACGCCCGGACGTACTCGGTCAGCCGGACGGCGGCCGCGTCCTGGTCACCGGTGCCCCGGTGGACGTCGGCGAGGGCGTCGGCGATCAGCCGCCAGATCACGAACGAGACATGGTGGCCGATGATCCAGCGGAACCAGAAGAGCCGTTCCAGGGACGCGGCGTCGATGGGATCGGTGGTCCCGAACCCCTCCCGGGCCTCCGCGAGGAAGCGGGTCACGGCGTCCTCGGCCGCGGGGGAGAGCGACCCCGGGGCGAGGGTGACGGGCTCGGGCGGATGGGGCAGGGTCAGCGGTTCCATGGAGTAGGGGTAGTCGCCGAAGTCCCAGCCCCGGTGCCGGGAGAAGCCGAGGGCCGCCTCGGTCGATGTGGCTCTCACGCCGGTCCCTCCGGAACATGGGTGAACTCGAATTCCAGGCCGTTGACGTCGAGGAAGTAGAAGCTCTCCACCCCGTCGTCGTCGACGACGATCTCGGTGGGCTCCTCGTCGTGGGCGAAGACGAAGCGGCCGGAGTCGCGGACGGCGAGCCAGTGCGCGCGCCGTTCCCGCAGTTCGGCGGAGGACTCGGTCGCCAGACAGACGTGCTGGAACCGGGCGCGGTCCGGCGGCTGCCGCCGGCCGTCGGTTCCGGCGTACTCGAAGAGGTGGAACCGCATCCCCGCCGCTTCCACCTCGGCCATCACGACGATGCCGGGCAGCCGTTCGCGGGTGAGCGGGGAGAAGACGTCCGTCGACCAGGTGGGGCGGCAGCCGAAGTACTCGCGGTACCAGTCGACGCTGTTGGCGAGGTCGGCGGTCTGGACGGCGATATGGTGCAGCCGGGGCGGGGCTGGCGGGGTCACTGAGGTTTCCCTTTCGGTCGGTGCCGGGCCGGTCAGAGCTGTTCCAGCTCGTAGATCACTTCGCCGACCGCGATATCGATCGCGTACTTCCGCCGTACCCGCCAGCCGCCCTCGGCGAAGACGGACTCCCAGTCCTCCGCCCGGGGGATGAAGGTGCCCATGAGGTCATGGGCGACCTCGAAGCCCAGGGTGAAGACCGGCAGATCCCGGTCGGCGACGCCCACCGTGCGGGTGGCGTCGCCGAGCAGGAACCGCCGGGTGCCGGGGAAGAGTTCACGCAGTCTTCGCAGTGTCTCGACGCACCGGGGTCTGGGCCAGAAGTCATGGCCCATCATGAAGCAGGTCAGCAGCTCCACCCGGGCGAACTCGGGGCGGGCCGTCATGGTCCGGACATCCGCCTGGACGAAGGAGACCCGATCGGCGAATCCGGCCCGGTCGGCGGCGTCGGCGGCGACCTCCAGGGAGGGCGCGGCGATATCGATACCGACCCCCCGGGCCCGGGGGTGGCGGCGCAGTACCTGGAGTACCCGCTCACCGCTGCCGCAGCCCAGATCGGCGACGACCCCCGGCTCGAAGCCGAGCCCGTCGAGGGCCTGGTCGAACCAGGGGTCGTAGCAGAAGGAACTGATCTCCCGGCAGGCGACCGCGATGGCGGCGCTGTCCCGCTGGTAGTAGTCGCCCGTCCGGTTGCGTTCGGGAAGCAGCTCGGGCATCCGGCGGAAGACTTCGGCGCTGCCCCGGGCGAGCCAGTGGAAGAAGGAGCGGGTCCGGAACACCTCGTCGAAGTTTCCGGCCGGGGTCACCTTGTTGTCGGCGCGTTCGACGATGTCCACCGCGGCCAGGGCGCGAAAGAGCCCGGTCGTCGCGGATAAGTCGAGCCCGTGTTCGGTGGCGAAGGCGGCGATGTCGAGGGCACCCCGCGATTTCAGCTCGTCGAGGGCGCCCAGTTCCCAGGCGGCGCTGATGGCCGAGGCCGCGACGGCTGAATTATAGATATGTGCCACTGCTCTTTCGGCGTTCTGAAGAGACATGTCCGCTCGCTCCCAGTTGTTCGCTATCCGGATGGGCCCGTCGGGCCGGAGAAAGCACTGTGCGGAGAACTGCCGGGCCGCTCCTGGTACGGAGTCGGCGGACGGCCGGAAACGCGGAAGTCAGTTGCCCCCTGCGGGTCGAAAGGAATTCTCCCCCGGGGTGTCACGGCGGCAAACCGCCGTTTGCCGGCCGAACTCGGCGCCCGGTGCGGCGCTGCCCGTACTCCCTCCGCCCCGGACGGCGATTGGCCCGAAATCCTGTCGGCAAAGGGCCAGGATGCCCAGCCGACGTGCCCTTGTCGAGAGGGGCGCGGAACCGGGCGGCGGCCCCGGGGTGGCGCGATCACCATGGTCAGCGGAGGGTCTTGCCCTTTGTTGGGCGTCAGGTGACACTGTGTCCACTTCTCTGCCCGTGACCGCCTCAGGCAGACGGCTGCCGTCGTCACCAGAACGGGGAACGCAGTGAAACGCGAAACACCGTATCGGGGTGGGCGTACACGGGTTCGGGTCCGGTTCCGGCCGCCGCCGGGTGACCGCCGGATCGTCCGGCGATGTCGCCCGCGCGGCCGGCCCGGCTTTTCCCCGAGGTAGGGCCGGGGCGGCGGATGTCTCGTACATCCATGCCCGCCGGGGCGGCCGGGACTTCACCGCGAACTCCGCTTCCCGTGATGTGACCCGTCGTTCCCCCGTCGTTCCCCGGGGCTTCCTCCGCCGTTCCTCGCGGCTTGTGCCGCATGTCGTCCGTTCTTCCGTGCCGCCATCCGCCATGTCATGGATTAGAGGTGTGAGTTGCCGGAGCGCCGAGTGGAACGTCTGCGTCTGCTGGCCGGTCAGCAGGGCATGTGGTACGCCCAGAAATTCGATCCGGACAGCTCCGTCCTCAACGTCGGGGAATACCTCGACATCACCGCGCCGCTCGATACCGGGCTGTTCCGGACGGCGGTCCGGCGGCTGACCGGCGAGGCGGAGACCCTGAGGCTCCGTTTCCACGAGGAGGACGGCCGCCCGGTCCAGTCCGTCGGCCCGCCGCCGGACGACCCGCTGGTCGTCGTCGACGTCCGGGACGAGCCCGACCCCCGCGCGGCGGCCCTGGAGTGGATGCGGGCCGACCTGGCGCGATTAAGGGACCCGCTGACCGGCCCCCTGGTGACCCAGGCGCTCCTCTCCCTCGCCCCGGACCGCCATCTCTTCTACCGGGGCTGCCACCACATCGTCTGCGACGGCCTGAGCTACGCCGCCCTCGGCGACCGGCTGGCTCGGATCTACACGGCGCTCGCCGATGGCCGCCCCGTACCGGAGCCCGCCCTCCCGCCGCTGCGGACCCTCTTCGAGCGCGAGACCGCCTACCGGGAGTCCGGGCAGTTCACCGAGGACCGGGCCTACTGGCTCGACACACTGGCCGGACGCCCCGTCCCCCGCAGCCCCGGCGGACGGCGCCCCCGGGGACCGGCCCGGGACCGCCGACGGCAGGAGACCGCCGTCGCCCCCGCCGACGCCGCCCGGCTGCGGGACGCCGCCGCGCGGCTGCGGACCGGAACGGCCCGGCTCGTGGTCGCCGCCACCGCGCTCTACGTCTCCCGCCTCACCGGCGAACGGGATGTCGTGGTGGGCTTCGCCGTCCCCGGCCGCGACCTCGACACCGCGCCCCCGGGACGGCCCGGTACCCCCGCCGTCCCCGGCATGATGTCGAACGTCGTACCGATCCCGCTCACCGTCCGGCCCGGCACTCCGCTGCGGCAGCTCGTCGCCGAGGCGTCCCGCCGGGTCAGCACCGCCTTCTGGCACCAGCGCTACCGCTCCGAGGACCTCGGCCGCGATCTGGGGACCGTACCCGGCGACGCCCTGTGGTCGATGTCCGTCAACGTCATCCCCTTCACCCGCCACGGCACCTTCGGACCGGGCCGCTACACCACGCACAACCTCTCCACCGGACCCTTCCACGACCTCGGCCTCACCCTCTGGGACCAGGAGCCCGACGGCGGGATGCGGCTGGTGCTCGACGCCGACCCCCGGCTCCACAGCCGGACCGAACAGCACGGCCACACCACCCGGCTGACGGACCTGCTGCACCGGCTCGCCGAAGCGCCGCCCGACACCCCCGCCGGCCGGATCGGACTCCTCACCCCCACCGGACACACCCGGGCCCTGACCCGGGGCCGGGGCGAACCGGCGGCGCCCGGAGACCTCACCGTCCTGCCCGAACTCCTCGCGGCGGGCGCCGCCCGGGACCCGGACCGCCCCGCCGTCGTCCAGGGCCCGGCGACGCTCACGTACGCCGCCTTCGAAGCCCGCGCCGCCCGGCTCGCCCGCAGGCTGATCGCCCGCGGCGCCGGTCCCGAACGGTACGTCGCCCTGCTGCTGCCCCGGACCCCGGACGCGGTGGTCGCCATGGCCGCCGTCCTGACAGCGGGCGCGGCCCAGGTCCCCCTCGACCCCGGCCACCCGGCCGAGCGGATCGCCCACGCCCTCGACGACTGCGCCCCCGCCGTGGTGGTCACCGTCGCCGCGCTCGCGAGCCGGATCACCGCCGTACGGCCGGGGACCCCCCTGCTGATCCTCGACGACCCGGCCGCCGAAGCGGCCGAAAAAGTACCCGACACCCCCGTCACAGCCGCCGAGCTGACGGCCCCGCTCCGCCCCGGACACCCGGCCTACGCGCTCTACACCTCCGGCTCCACCGGCCGCCCCAAGGCCGTCGTCGTCACCCACGGCTCCCTCGCCCTCTTCGTCCGCGGCACCGCCCGGCACCACGGACTCCGGCCCGACGACCGGGTCCTGGCCTGGCACTCCTTCACCTTCGACGCCTCCGTCATCGGCCTCTTCATCCCGCTCGCCGCGGGCGCGACCATCGTCCTCGCCGACGAGGACCAGCGGGTCGACCCCCACGCCCTCCAGGCCCTGCTCGCCGGGGAACGCGTCACCGTCGCCCATCTCACCCCCGGCGCCCTGCCACCGCTGCGGCCCGACGAGCTGCCCGCCCTGCGGCTGATGTCCGCGGGCGGCGAGCGGCTGCCCGCCGCCGAGGTCGACCGCTGGGCCACCGGCGACCGCGCGCTGTGGAACGCGTACGGCCCCACCGAGGCCACCGTCGACGCCACCCGCCACTGCTGTACGGCCCCCGCCCGGGGCACCGATCCGCCGATCGGCCGGGCCGTGCCGGGCACCGTGCCGTACGTCCTCGACGACGCTCTCCAGCCCGTCCCCGACGGGGTCGCGGGCGAGCTGTATCTGGCGGGCGCCGGACTGGCCCGCGGCTATCTCGGCCGGTACGCCCTGACCGCCGAACGGTTCACCGCCGACCCCTACGGGCCGCCCGGCACCCGGATGTACCGCACCGGCGACCTGGTCCGCCGGCTGCCCGCCGGGGAACTGGAGTTCATCGGCCGGGCCGACGGCCAGGTCAAGGTACGCGGCGTCCGGATCGAACTCGGCGAGATCGAGGCCGCCCTCACCGGCTGCCGGGGCGTGGCCCGCGCGGCGGCCGTCGCCCGAGACGACGGTACGGGCACCCGGCTCACCGGATTCGTGGTCCCGGCCACCGGTACCGACCCCGATCCGGCGGCCGTCCGCGACGAGATCGCCGCCGTGCTGCCCGCCGCCATGGTCCCGGCCCGGATCGTGGTCGTCGCCGGGCTCCCCCTCACCCCCAACGGCAAGGTCGACCGGGCCGCCCTGACGGTCCCCGCGCCCGACCCCGGCGACGGAACGGCCGTACGGCCGCCCGCCGGGCCCACCGAAGAGACCCTGCGCGCCGTCTTCGCCGAAGTCCTGGGCATCGAACCGGAGCGGATCGGCGCCGACGGCGACTTCTTCGCCCTCGGCGGCCACTCCCTGTCCGCCGGACGGCTGCTGGGACGGATCCGGACCGAGTTCGGCCTGGAGACCGGTATCCGCACGGTCTACGAATCACCCACCGTCACCGCCCTCGCCGCCCGGCTCGACGAGATCACCCGCACCACCGGCACCGTACGGAACACGCCCCCCGGGCCCGCCGGGACCGGCCCGGACACCCGGACGCCGTCCGGACCCGTCCGCGCCGTACGCCCCGAACGGATCCCCCTCTCCCACGCCCAGTCCCGGCTCTGGTTCCTGCACCAGCTCGGCGGCGACGAAGCCACCTACCACCAGCCGATGGCGCTCCGGCTCACCGGCCCCCTCGACGTCCCCGCCCTCCGGGCCGCCCTCCGCGACCTCGTCGCCCGGCACGAGGCGCTGCGCACCGTCTTCCCCGCCACCGACGGCGAGCCCCGCCAACACGTCCTCGACCCCGCCGAAGCCGAACTCCCGCTCCCCGTCGTCCCCCTGTCCGCCGTGACCGCCGTCGCGCCCGGTGGGCTCGCGGCGGAGCTGACCCGGCTCACCCGGCTCCCGTTCGCCCTCGACCGCGACCTCCCGCTCCGGGCCACCCTCATCGCCGAAGGCCCCGACGAACACGTCCTGCTGCTGGTGATCCACCACATCGCCGGGGACGGCTCCTCCCACCGGCCCATGCTCCGCGACCTCTCCGAGGCGTACACCGCCCGCCGCGAGGGACGCGCCCCCACCCTGCCGCCGCTGCCCGTGCAGTACCCCGACTACGCCCTCTGGCAGCGGAACCTGCTGGGCACCGCCACCGACCCCGGCAGCGTCACGGCACGCCAGCTCGCCCACTGGCGGACGGCCCTCGCCGAACTCCCCGACGAGATCGACCTGCCGTTCGACCGGCTCCGCCCGGCGACCGCCACCTCCGGGGGCGCCTCGATCCCCCTCACCGTCCCCGCCGCGCTCCACCGCGCGCTCGACGCCCTGGCCAGGGAGCGGGGCGCCGGCCTCTTCATGGTGGTCCAGGCCGCGCTCGCCGCCCTGCTCGGCAGAGTCGGCGCCGGGGACGACATCCCCATCGGCTTCCCCACCGCCGGACGCGGCAACGACGCCCTCGAAGAACTCGTCGGCTTCTTCAGCAACACCCTCGTCCTCCGGACCGACCTCACCGGCGACCCCACCTTCACCGAACTCCTCGGCCGGGTACGGGAGGCCACCCTCGACGCCCTCTCCCACCAGGACATCCCCTTCGAAACCCTGGTCGAAGAACTGGTCCGGGACCGCACCCCGGCCCGCCACCCCCTCTTCCAGGTCATGCTGGTCCTCCAGAACACCCGCGCCGGACGGCTCGACCTGCCCGGCGTCACCGCCCGCCGGGAACCCGTCGAGAAGGGCACCACCCCCTTCGACCTGGTGATCGAACTCGACGACACGTCACCCGCCGCCGACGGGCCCGCCGGACTCGGCGGCGCCGTCCACTTCAGTACCGAACTCTTCGACACCGCCACCATCCACGCCCTCGCCGACCGGCTGCTCCTGCTGCTCCGCGCCGTCACCGAACACCCCGACACCCGGCTCAGCGCCCTCGACCTCTTCCGACCGGGCGAACGGGACCGCGTCCTCACCCGGTGGAACGCCACCGGACACCCCGTCCCCGCGACCACACTCCCCGCCATGCTGGAGTCCTGGGCCGCCCGCGACCCCGGGCGCCCCGCCGTCACCGCCGCCGGTGAACGGCTCTCGTACGCCGCGCTCAACGCCCGGGCCAACCGGCTCGCCCGGGAACTCATCGCCCGGGGAGCGGGCCCCGAACAGGTCGTCGCCATCGCCCTGCCCCGCTCACCCGATCTGATCGCCGCGGTCTGGGCCGTCCTCAAGGCCGGTGCCGCCTATCTGCCGCTCGACCCCGGCTACCCCGCCGAACGCGTCGCGTTCCTCCTCGACGACGTCCGCCCCACCGCCCTCCTCACCACCACGAACACCCCCGTCACCGCACCCGCCGGGACACCCCGGATCGACCTCGACGACCCCGCCGTACGGAACCGGATCGACGCCCGCCCCGCCGACGACGTCCGGGACGCCGAACGGACCTCGCCACTGCGCCCCGAAACCCCCGTCTACGTCATCCACACCTCGGGCTCCACCGGCACCCCCAAGGGCGTGACGATGGTCTCCGGAGCCATGGTCAACCTGGTCCACTGCCACACCGAATGGATCGCCCGGGACCAGGAGACCGCCCCCGAAGGACCGGTCGCCCAGTTCTCCGCCTTCAGCTTCGACGTCTCCGCCTGGGAGATCATCGAACCCCTCACCGCGGGCAAACAGGTCGCCGTGCCCGACGCCGACGTACGCCGCGACGCCGCCGCCCTCACCCGCTGGCTGGACGAACACGCCGTACACGAGATCTGCGCCCCCCAGGTGATGGTGGAGGCCATCGCCGACGCCGCCCTCGAACAGGGCCTCGACCTGCCCGCGTTGCGCGACCTCAGCCAGGGCGGCGAAGCCCTCCGGCTCACCCCCCGGCTGCGGGCTTTCCTCGCCCGGCGGCCCGGACGGCGGCTGCACAACCTCTACGGCCCCACCGAGACCCATCTGGTGACCGCCTTCGCGCTCCCCGCCGAGGCCCTGCCCGGATGGGAGTCCACCACGGCCCCCATCGGCGGCCCGATCTGGAACACCCGCCTCCACGTACTGGACCCGTGGCTGCGGCCCGTACCCCCCGGCGTCAAGGGCGAGCTGTACATCGCCGGGACCGCCCTGGCCCGCGGCTACTGGGCCCGCCCCGGCCTGACCTCGGGCCGGTTCGTCGCCGACCCCTTCGGCCCGGCCGGATCCCGGATGTACCGCACCGGCGACGTGGTCCGCTGGACCGAGGACGGCCTGCTGGCCTTCGCCGGGCGCACCGACGACCAGGTCAAGGTACGCGGCTTCCGGGTCGAACCCGGCGAGGTCGAATCCGTCATCGCCCGCCACGAACACGTCGCCCAGGTCGCCGTCGTGGTCCGCGACGACGGCACACCCGGCGCGGGCAAACGGCTGGTGGCCTATGTCGTGGCACGCCCCGGGACCGAACTCGGCGAAGCCGCGCTACGGGCCTTCGCCGCCGCGTCGCTCCCCGACTTCATGCTGCCGTCCGCCACCGTCTTCCTCGACCGGATGCCGCTCACCCTCAGCGGCAAGATCCACCGCAGGGAGCTGCCCGTACCCGACTTCTCCCGCCGCACCGGACTGCTGGAACCCCGCACCCCCCGCGAGAAGGCCCTCTGCGGACTCTTCGCCGAACTCCTCGGCCTCGACCGGGTCGGCGCCGACGAGTCCTTCTTCGAACTCGGCGGCCACTCCCTGCTCGCGACCCGGCTCACCAGCCGGATCCGTACCGTCCTCGACATCGAGGTCGCCGTCCGCGCCGTCTTCGAGGCCCCCACCCCGGCCGCGCTCGCCGCCGCCCTCCCCGAACCGGGCACCGGCGGACCGCGCCGCCCCGTACTGCGCCGCCGGAACCGGACGGAGGACGGCCGGTGATCCCCCTCTCCGACGCCCAGGCCCGGATCCTCTTCCTCGACCGGCTCGACGGCGGTACGGGCTACCGCATCGCCCTCGGCTACCGGCTCCGCGGCGCCCTGGACCGGGCCGCCCTCGCCGCCGCCCTCGCCGACCTCGTCACCCGCCACGAAAGCCTGCGGACCGTCTTCCCCGACCCGGAGGACCCGGAGACGGAGCCGTACCAGCACATCCTCGAACCCGCCGAGGCCCGCCCCGAACTCCGCACCACCACCGTCACCGAGGCCGGACTGCGCACGGCCCTCGACACGGCCCTGCGCCGGCCGTTCGACCTCACCCGGCGCCCCCCGCTCCACACCGACCTGTTCGTCCTCGGCGAGCGGGAACACGTCCTGCTCGTCCTGCTCCACCACATCGCCGCCGACGGCTGGTCCGTGGCACCCCTGCTGAGCGACCTCGCCCACGCCTACACGGCCCGGACCCGGGGCCGCGCCCCCGACCTCGAACCCCTCCCGGTGCAGTACGCCGACTACACCCTCTGGCTGCGGGAACTCCTCGGCGACGAGGACGACCCCGACAGCCCGGCCCGGCGCCAGCTCGACTACTGGCGGCGGACCCTCCACGGCCTCCCCGACCGGCTGGAACTCCCCGCCGACCGGCCCCGGCCCGCCGCCGCGAGCTACCGCGGCGGCTCCGTCCCCCTCACCATCGGCCCCGACACCCACCGCGCGGCGCTCGACCTCGCCCGCCGCGAGGGCGCCAGCCTCTACATGGTGCTCCAGGCCGCCCTGGCCGCCCTGCTGACCCGGCACGGCGCCGGAACCGACATCCCCATCGGCTCCGCCGTCGCCGGACGCACCGACGAAGCACTCGACGGCCTCGTCGGCATGTTCGTCAACACCCTCGTCCTGCGAACCGACACCGGCGGCGACCCCACCTTCCGCGAACTGCTGGCCCGGGTCCGGGAGACCGACCTGTCCGCCTACGCCCACCAGGACGTGCCCTTCGCCCGGCTGGTCGAAGCCCTCCGCCCGGTCCGCTCCGCCGCCTGGAACCCCCTCTTCCAGGTCGGACTCAGCCTGGTCGACGACATCGACGCCGTCCCCGAACTCCCCGGGATCGAGGCGGCCGTGGAACCCGTACTCGACGCCGACGCCAAGATGGACCTCTCCGTCCACCTCCGGCAGCGCCGCGCCGGGGACCGCGAACGGGCCGCAGGAATGACCGGATCGGTGGAGTTCACCCGCGACCTCTTCGACCCGCCGACCGTACGAAGGCTCGCCGACCGGTACGTCCGGCTGCTGACCGCCTGCACCGCCGAACCCGACACCGGGATCGGCGCCGTGGAACTGCTCACCCCGGCCGAACGGGCCGAACTGCTCACCGGCGGACCGCCCGCCGCACCCGGGGGACCCCTGCTCCCCGAACTCCTCGCCGACCAGGCGGCCCGTACCCCGAACGCCCCCGCCGTCGAACGCGGCGACGACCGGCTCGCCTACGGCGAACTGGACGCCCGGGCCGAACGGCTGGCCCGGGAACTGACCCGGCGCGGCATCGGACCCGAGGACCGGGTGGTGGTCCTGCTGCCGCCCGGTACCGACCTGGTCGTGGCTCTCGTCGCGGTCCTCAAATCCGGCGCCGCCTACGTACCGCTCGACCCGAAGCACCCCGAACGGCGCCTCGCGTTCCTGGTCGGGGACGCCGCCCCCCGGCTGCTGCTGGCCCGGGCCGGGACACCCGCCGCCGTCCACGGCGGCCGGCCCGTACTGGACCCGGCCGGGCCCCTTCCCGAGAACGGCCGGGACGAGGCCGTCGAGGCGGCCGACGCCGACCGTGCCCCGGCCGCCGCCGCGCAGCGCCCGTACGGACCCGACCCGGCGAAATCCCTGCGGCCCGCGCACCCGGCGTACGTCGTCTACACCTCGGGCTCCACCGGCCGCCCCAAGGGCGTCGTGGTCGAACACGGCGCCATCGCCGCCTACATCCGCAACTGCCGGGACCGCTACCCCGCCGCGTCCGGGGTGAGCCTGGCCGGACTCTCCGTCGCCTTCGACGGCGCCCTGCCCGGTCTGCTCACCCCGCTGATCAGCGGCGGGCTGGTCCGGTTCGCCGACCCCCTGCGGCCCGGCGACGGCGGAGCCGGGACACCACCGACCCTGATGACCGTCACCCCCGGCCATCTGGAGCTGCTGAACCAGCTCCCCGGCGCCCCCGCACCCGCCCACTCCCTGCTGATCGGCGGCGAGGCGCTGCACGGCGCGGTGCTCGACCGCTGGCGCGCCCGCCACCCGGGGGTACGGGTCCACAACCTCTACGGCCCCACCGAGACCACCGTCACCTGCGCCGAGTTCCGGCTGGAGCCCGGCGAGCCCACACCCGCCGCGGCGGTCCCCTTCGGCTACCCCGTCGAAGGGGTCCGCCTCCTCGTACTCGACCGGTGGCTGAACCTCGTGCCGCCGGGTGTCACGGGCGAGCTGTACGTGGCCGGGCAGGGCCTCGCCCGCGGCTATCTCGGACGGCACGCCCTCACCGCCGAACGGTTCACCGCCGACCCCTACGGCCCGCCGGGCGCCCGGATGTACCGCACCGGCGACCTGGCCCGGCGGCTGCCCGCCGGGGAGCTGGAGTTCATCGGCCGGGCCGACGGCCAGGTCAAGATCCGGGGCCACCGGATCGAACTCGGCGAGATCGAGGCCGCCATCGGCACCCTGCCCGGCGTCGCCCGGGGCGCCGCCACCGTCGTCGAACACTCCGCCGACGACCGCCGGATCGTGGCCTACGCGGTGCCCACCGGCGGCGACCCGGCCGCACTCGACCCGGCCCGGCTACGGAGCGCGCTCGCCGAGACCCTGCCCGCGCCCATGGTCCCGTCGGCGGTGGTGATCCTCGCCGGACTGCCGCTCACCCCCAACGGCAAGACCGACCGGGCGGCCCTGCCCCCGCCGCCGTCCGGCGGCCCCGGCCCGGACGGGGGACCGGCCCCGGACAGCGGTCGGCGCGCCCCGCTGACCCCGGCGCAGTCCGCGCTCCGCGCGGTCTTCGCGGAGGTCCTGGACGTCCCCGAGGACCGGGTGGGCGCCGACGGCAACTTCTTCGAACTGGGCGGCCACTCCCTCCTCGTCCCGCGGCTCATCCGCCGGGCCCGGGAATCCGCCGGGGTCGACCTCACCGTCCAGCGGGTCTTCCTCCGCCCCACGGTCGCGGGCCTGCTGGACGGCCCGGCCGCGGGCCCGACCGCCCTCGCCCCGCTGCTGCGGCTGCGGGAGGGCGCCGGGCCGCCGCTGTGGTGCGTCCACCCGGGCAGCGGCGTCGGCTGGAGCTATACGGGGCTGCTGCCGTACGTCCCCCGGGAACATCCGGTCCTCGCCCTCCAGGCGCGCGGTCTCGACGGCACGGACGATCTCGCCGACAGCTACGACGGGCTCGTCGCCGACTATCTGCGGCGGATCACCGGCGAACAGCCCGCCGGGCCCTATCTGCTGACCGGCTGGTCCTTCGGCGGCACGGTCGCGCACTCCCTCGCGGTACGGCTCCGTACCCTCGGCCACGAAGTGGCGCTGCTCGCCGCGATCGACTCCTGGCCCGTCGGCGCCGGACGCGACGACCCGGCGGCCGGACCGGCCGACGTACACGCCGTGGCCCGGGACGGCGGCGCGGCGGAGCGGGCGGAGACGGCGGGCGCGGGGGGCCGGGTCCTGGACGTCACCCGCAACCTCTTCCGGCTGATGGCCGAGACCGGTACGCCCGCCGGGGTCTTCGAGGGCCCGCTGCTGGCGTTCGCCTCGGCCGAGGGCGACACGGGACCCGGGATGGCGGCCCGCTGGCGCCCCCACGTCACCGGGGAGGTCACCGTGGTGCCGGTGGACTTTGGCCATCTCGCCCTGATGACCCCGGCGTCCCTCGCGGTGATCGGACCGGCCCTGGCCCGGGCACTGCGGGCGACCGGCATCCCGGGATCCGGCTGACGGGGCGCCGGGCGGAGACGGGGCAGCCGCCCGGACCCCGGGACGTCCGCCGCCGGGGTTACTGGGTTCCGCCGAGCCCGTCGACGAGTTGCTTCGCGCAGAGGTCGCGAGCCCGTTCGTAGCCGGGCCGCTCGACGCCGGTCGCGTGCTTCGCGGTACGGGGGACACCGCCGGGGATCACCTCGCCGCCGGAGAGCGTGGGATCGGAGAACTCGGGCACCCCGTTGGCCCGCATGCACCCCGCGTGGGCCAGCAGCGACACATAGTCCCGCCGGGCGTCCCGCGCCGGAGCCAGCGCCGCCGCGGCCCGCAGCTCCGGGAGACAGACCGCGTTCCGGCCGCCCTGGTACTCCGCGCCCCGCCGCCCGGGGTCCACCAGGTCGTCGATCCGCGCGTAGTCGAGATGGCCGCCGGGCCGGGGGTCGGGGAAGTCCGCCACCCCGCCCGCGGTCCGCATGCACCGGACATAGACGAGCTGCGCGTCGTAGAAGGCGCTCCGGCCCCCGGCGGCGGGCCGCGGCGACGGCCCACCCGCACCGGCCGCCGCCGCCGTGGCCGGGGTCGTGGCCGTGACCGGGGCCGGTCCGGCGGGCAGGGAGGCGAACTCCCCGCCGTCGTGGACCCGGACCCCCTCCCCGCCTCCGCAGGCCACGGCGAGCACGAGCAGGGGAACGGCGAGGAGCACGGCGAGCCGATCCCGGGCGGCGCCGCGGCCGGGGGTGTGCTGGTTCATGTCAGCAACCTCCGCCTCGTGGATGGCGGCCGCCGCACCGCCGCATGATGAACGCGTAACAATGTCCGGGTCCGGGCTCCCGACCGGCTCCCACCGGCCTGAACAGCGGAAACCGTCACGCATAATCGGCCCCATGGCCCAGGTACTGCTGATCGAGGACGATGTCTCCGTACGCGACGGCATGGAGTTGGTGCTGCGCAGACACGGCTACGACGTCGCCACGGCCGCCACCGGTGAGGACGGCCTCGCCCTGCTCACCGGCCCGGCGGGCGCGGAGGTCGAACTCGCCGTCCTCGATCTGATGCTGCCCGGCATCGACGGCTTCGAGGTCTGCCGACGGCTGCGGGCCACTGGCTCCACCGTCCCCGTGATCATGCTCACCGCGCGCGGCGACGACTCCGACATCGTCGGCGGGCTGGAGGCGGGCGCCGACGACTATGTGGTCAAGCCGGTGACCGCGCCCGTCCTGGAGGCCCGGATCCGGGCCGCGCTACGGCGCGCCGAACCCGTCCGGGCGGCCCGGGGCGAGAACCACGCGGGCCTCGTCCTGGACCGGGCCGGGCTCACCGTCACCAAGAACGGCACCCCGATCGCGCTGCCCCCGACCGAAATGCGGCTGCTCCTCGAACTCTCCGCGTCCCCGGCCCGGGTGTTCAGCCGGGAACAACTGCTCCAGTCGGTCTGGGACCACGGCTTCCTCGGGGACTCCCGGCTGGTCGACGCGGCCGTCGGCCGGCTGCGCGCCAAGATCGAGGACATTCCGGCCCGGCCCCGCTTCATCCAGACCGTACGGGGCTTCGGCTACCGCTTCGGGCCGCTGTGAGGCCCCGGTTGTTCCGGCGGAGCGGCGTACGGGGACCCGGCGCGCCGGTCCCCGCCCGGCCCGAGACCGGCGATCCGGGGCGCCAGGGGGCGGCGGAAGACGCGATACCGGCACCGGACGCGCCGGGCGGCGGGACCCGGACGGGGTCCGACACGCGGGCGCGGGGCGGGGCGGCGGACGCCGTCGTACCGGCCGCCGCCCGCCGGAAGGGGCGCGTACCGCCCGGTGCCGATCGCCCACCGGGCCCGGACACCGGACCGGACACGCCGACGGCCGAGGGCCGGACGGCACCCGGCGCGCCGGTGTCCGCCGCACCACCGGCCACCGGAAAGACCCGTACCGGAGTCCGGCGTCCCGGGCCGCCCCGGCTCCGCTGGTTCGGCGGACTGCGAACCAGACTCGTCGTCGCCTTCGTACTGGTCGCCCTGGTCAGCGGGCTCACCGCGACCGCGTTCGCCTACCGGGAGTCCCGCGCCGCCGTACTCGACCGGAAGCAGAACGCGGTCCTCACGGACTTCCGCAACCGGGTCGAACAGGCCGCGGCCGACTTCGACGTCCCGGCCGACGAGGTCTCCCTCGCCCGGCTCGCGGGCCGCCTCGCCGACGGACTCGGCGACGACGCGCTCGTCGTGACCCAGTACCGGTCCCAGTCCGCGTCCTCCGACACGGCCGCCGACCGGACCCGGATCACCCCCGAGATCCGCGCAGCGGTCCGCACCCGGGACCGGATCAGCTTCCAGCGGGTCGAATGGCGCGGCGGCCCGTATCTCGTGGTCGGGACCCCCGTCACGGCCGACGGCGCCCGCCCCTCCGGCCTCGACGTCTTCGCCGTCGTCTCGCTGCGGGCCGAACTGGAGGACACCACGGGCGTCCTCGACGCGGTCCGGGACGCGATGGTGCCGGTGGTCCTGCTCGCCGTGGCCCTCGCCCTGCTGGCCGCCGGAACCGTACTGCGGCCGGTCCGCGCCCTCGTACGGGCCACCCGGCGGCACGCCGCGGGCGACCTCTCGTCCCGGGTCCGGGTCCGGGGCCGGGACGAACTCGCCGACCTGGCCAGGGACTTCAACGAGACGGCGGACGCGCTGGAGGCGTCCGTCACCGAACTGCGCGAACAGGACGCCCGCGCCAAGCGCTTCGTCGCCGACGTCTCGCACGAACTGCGCACCCCGCTCGCCGCGATGACGATGGTCGCCACCGTCCTCGACGAGGACGCCGCCTCCCTGCCGCCGGACACCGCGCGCGCCGCCCGTACCGTCTCCGCGGAGACCGCCCGGCTCGCCCGGCTGGTGGAGGACCTGATGGAGATGTCACGGTTCGACTCGGGCGCCGCCCGGCTCAACCTCACCGAGACCGACCTCGCCGAAGCCGTCCGCGCCACCCTGTCGCTGCGCGGCTGGACCGACCGGGTCGGCGTCGAACCCGGCCCCGGCATCGTGCTGCCGGTGGACCGGCGGCGGCTCGACGTGATCGTCGCCAATCTCGTCGGCAACGCCCTGCGGCACGGGGCCGAGCCCGTCACGGTCACCCTGGCCGCCGCACCCGGCGCGGTGACCGTCACGGTCGCCGACCGGGGGCCGGGACTGCCGCCCGACGTCCTGCCCCATGTCTTCGACCGCTTCTACAAGGCGGACAGCGCCCGTACCCGCTCCGAGGGCAGCGGTCTCGGTACCGCGATCGCCCTGGAGAACGCCCGGCTGCACGGCGGTACCGTCACCGCGGCCGACCGCCCCGGCGGAGGAGCCGTGTTCACCCTGCGACTGCCCCCGCCCGCCGCCCGCGAGGAGGACCGATGACGCCGGTACGCGCCACGCCCCGCCGCCGGACCCGGCGAGCGGCCGGGATCGGGCTGACCGCCCTGCTGACGGTCCTCCTCACCGGCTGCGGGGTACGCCCCACCGGCGTACTCGACGGCGGCGAGGCCCCGGGCGGACTCACCAAGGGGATGCGGCTCTACTTCGTCTCCCCGACCGGACGGCTGGAGGCGGTCCCGCGCCCCGAACTGACCGCCGAGGACCTCTCCTTCCCCGGTACCGTCATCAAGATGCTGACGATCGGCCCGGTCGGGGCGGAACGGCAGGCCGGACTGGTGACCCTGGTCCGACCGGACAGTTACGAGGACCGGTACGACGCCCGGTTCGACGGGGATTCGGTCTCGATCGACATCCCCCAGCCCGAACTCTCGCCCACGGACGCCCGGGACCGGAATCTGATGGGCCAGCTGGTGTGCAGCTTCGCCCGGGCCAGAGCCGTGACCGAGGGCAGCGGGGCGAAACGGACGGACGACATCCGGGTCACCGTGCGCTCTCCGGACTCCCGTCTCGGGCCCTATGTGTGCTCCGACTTCCTGCGCTGACTCCGTCCGCATGGCGAGTTCACGCCGTATTGCGTCGATCGCGCCGACAGCCGTGTGCCCGGTGGGAAGACTGCGGACACGGAGATCCGGAACGGAACTCCGACATCGGCACGGCGGGCACGGGCGGCACGGCCGACACGGCAATCGAGGGAGGCCCGATGACGGAACGGCACCAGGGCGTGGCCGACGGGACAGGACTGATCGACGAGGCGCTGGCCTACGCGGCCCCGGCCGCGCTGCGGGCGGTCGCCGCCTGCGGAGTGGCGGACCATCTCGCCGACGGCCCGCGCACCGCCCGCGAACTCGCCGGGACCACCGGCCTGGACGCCGGAGCCCTGCACCGGGTGCTCCGACTGCTCGTCACCCGCGGCCTGTTCACCGAGGACCCCGAGGGCCGGTTCGCCCTCACCACGCGGGGCGCGCTGCTCCGGAGCGGGATCCCCGGCTCCCTGCGGGACGCCGTACTGATGCTGACCGACCCCACGTTCTGGGACCCCGCGGCCCGGCTGGACCACTGCCTGCGGACCGGTGAGTCGGTCTTCACCGAGGTCTTCGGCGTACCGTTCTTCGACCACTTCGCCCGGGACCCCGCGACAGCGGCCGTCTTCCACGACGGAATGGCGGCCATGTCCTCCGTCGAGGACGGACCGATCGCCCACGCCTACGGCTTCCCCGCCACCGGGACCGTGGTCGACATCGGTGGCGGCCGAGGCGGCTTCCTCGCCGCGGCCCTGCGTACCGCCCCCGGCCTGACCGGGGTGCTCTACGACCGGCCGCACGTCCTCGCCGGACACGGCCTCGGCCCGGCGGCCGACCTCGCGGGCCGCTGGACCACCGCCGAGGGCGACTTCTTCGAGAAGGTCCCGGCCGGGGACTTCCTCGTCCTGAAGCGCATCCTCCACGACTGGACGGACGACCAGAGCGTGACCCTGCTGCGCAACTGCCGCCGCGCCCTGGCCCCCGGCGGCCGGGTCCTGGTCGTCGACGCCGTGATCACCCCGGAGGGCCGCCCCCACCAGGGCAAGACGCTCGATCTGCTGATGATGGCGTCCCTGGTGGGCCGGGAACGCACCGAGGACGATTTCCGCACCCTGTTCGAGGCGGCCGGCCTGCGCCTGACCCGAATCGTCCCGACCCCGGCGGTCCTCAGCGTCGTCGAGGGCGCGGCCGACTGACCGGGTGGCCGACCGTTCCGGCCGGGCCGGGACGACGCCCCGGCCCAGGGGCGTACCGGGGAGATCGCGGTCAGCCGTCACCGATCCGTACCACCCGCGCCCAGGCCGGTGGGTCGGTGTCCCCGTGCCAGGAAGGATCCGCGTCATGCCCTCGCACGGACGGACGGGGAAAGAGCCCCACGACGGTTCGGCACGGCGGGCGCCGGGCGGGCCACGGGGTCTGGCCGTCGGTGAGGACCACCACGGCATCCGGAGCCCGGCCCGTGGCGAGCGCCGTGGCGAAACCGGACCGGAGATCGGTACCCCCACCCCCCATCAGGACGATGCCCTCCGCCCGGCACAGCGGTGCCGCGACCCGCGCCGCCGCGTCGCAGGAGACCACCGACACCAGATCACGCCGACCGCCGACGGCCCGCACGATCGCGGCCACCTCCAGCAGCGCGCTGCCCAACTCCGCGTCGGAGACCGACCCCGAGGTATCCACCACCACCGTGACCCGGGGCGGCCGGTGCCGGATGCTCGGCAGCACCACACCCGGGACGCCCGCCGACCGGCGCGCGGGCCGGCCGTAGGTGTAGTCCGAGCCCACTCCGGCGCCGAAGGCCGCCGAACGGACCGCCGCGCCCAGCAACTCCCGCCACGGCTGCGGCGGATGGGAGACCTCCTCGGCCCAGCGCCGCCAGCCGCGCGGGGCGTCCCCCGGCGCGCCGACGATCCCCCGCGCCACCCGGAACCGGATCCCGTCCCGCTCCTGAACACTGAGACCGTGCGCGCCGTCCGGGCCCAGATCCCACTCCCGGTCCAGCCCGTCGGCGCCGCTGCCGCAGTCCGACCAGGCCAGTTGATCCGCTGCGGGCACACTCCTGAGGCCGGTCAGATACTCCTCCATGAGCTCGCCCGGCCGCAGGTTCAGGGCGGACGGGAGGACGACGCCTCCCGGGACCGGCAGACCGTCCCCGTACACGTCGTCATTGATCTCGCAGTCGGCGGCGATGTTGATCCGCAGCCGGTCGGCGGGTCCGGCCAAGCCGTGCTCACGCGCCAGGCGGTCGGCACGGCCGTGATGGTCGCGGAGAAGATGCGAGACCTCGTGCACCCATATCCCGGCCAGTTCCTCGACCGGGGTCGCGGCGACGAAGGCGGGGGAGACATAGCAACGCCAGTGGGCGTCGACGGCCATCGTCGGAACCCGGCGCGACTCCACGACGTGCAGGGCGAAGAGGGCGGTCGCCAGGTACGGCCGGACCCGGGCCGCGTACAGCCGGGCCGCGTACAGTTTCTCGGTATCGAGCCGAGGTCCGTGTTCCCGTGTCCCCGGCCCGGCTCCCGGTACCGCCGACCAGCCGCCTCGTACCGTCGGCCGTTCCCCGGCGCCGGTGCGGTCCCCGCTCACCGGCCGCCCGTGCCGGGCGAGGCGGCCGACGACTCGGCGATCCGATCGCTCCGGTGGGAGAGCGATACCACACCGGCGAGCCGCTCGATCGCCGGTGGGACGTCCCAGTCGTCCCTGCGGAGCGCGGCCAGGGTGGTCGCCGGAACGACGACCAGGTCCGGGGCGCCCGTCTCCGCCGCCCGGACCAGCAGTGCCCAGGCCGCGTCCCAGCGGTCCCGCCCGGGACGGTTGCGCACCGCGGCCACCACCGCGTCCAGTACGGCCTGCCTCAGATCGCCGCGATCCGGCAGAGCGGCCCCGGCCGGGTCGGCGAGCAACTCCTCTGGGTCCGGCAGATCGAGCCGGTCCAGACTCGCCAGCAGCTCGAACCCGGGGCCGTCTCCCACGGCACCCCTGACCAGCAGGGACAGTACGTCCCGGGAGGATCCGGCGGCGGTCGCGAAGGCGATCAGCCGCAGGGCGGTCTCCCAACTGCGGGGCGAGGGCCAGGCACCGCCGCGCCGGACCTCGTCCCCCGGCAACCGGTGGACGAGTGCCGGTCGCGCGGTGAGCAGCCCGCAGACGGCCCGACGGGCGAAGTCCACGGCCTCCGGGAGCGCGGCCGGGTTCAGCCGGGGCATGGTCGCCCGGGGCCAGGTCCCGCCGAGTCCGCGGACCACCACCTCGGGGTCATGGGTCCACTGGAGATGGACGAACCGGTTGGCCAGTGGTGGGCTCAGCTCCCAGCCGTCCGCGGCCGACGAGCGGGGATTGGCCGCCGCGACGATCCGGACCCCCGGTGGCAGCCGCAGCGCGCCGATCCGGCGCTCCAGGACGAGTCGGAGCAGCGCCGCCTGGACGGCCGGGGGCGCGGTGGACAGTTCGTCGAGGAAGAGGAGGCCCCGGCCCGCCCGGACCAGTCGTACCGCCCAGTCCGGCGGCGCCATCGGCACCCCGTCCACGGCGGGGTCGGCCCCGATGACGGGCAGCCCGGAGAAGTCCGACGGTTCGTGCACGCTGGCGATGACCGTGGTGAGTGGTAGTTCGAGGGAGTCCGCGAGCCGGGTGAGCGCCGCGGTCTTGCCGATACCGGGCTCGCCCCACAGCAGGACCGGCAGATCGGCCGCCACCGCCAGGGTGAGCGCCTCCAATTGGTCATCGGGGCGCGGTTCGGTCGTGGTGTCCCGGAGCAGTGCGAGTAGTTCGCCCGCGATATCGAGTTCGGCGGGCCGGTCCTGAGCGGTACCGGGACGGTGCGCGGACGCGTCCGGTGCGGCGGAGGGAGTGATGACGGGCATGCTGCGATCACCTGAGGTCTCGTAGGAGGAAGAAGAAAGGAAGAGGCCGGGGTAGGGCAAGAAGCGGAGGGGGATCCGGCTACCGGGCGGGCCCGGACCGCCGAGCGCCGCGACGCGTCCGGGCGCGCGGCCCCGGTGTCGTGTGCGGGGCCGGATGGTCCCCGGCCAGCCCCGCCCGGTAGAGGCCGTGGTCGATCCGCCTGCGTACGGCCGTCCGCAGGGCGTCCCGCAGCGCGCCGGGCCGTAGCGCGGCGTCCGGCCCCAGCAACTCCTCCACGGCCGTCAACGCGCCGGCCGTATCGCCGTGCCGCAGCCGTTCACGGATGTCGTCCAGGTCCTCCGGACTGCGGTACGCGTCGTCGACGGCACCCACACAGGGCAGGGGAGGGCCCCCGAGGGCGAGCAGCAGCTCCTCCCGGCGGATCTCCGCCGGATCGTGGTCCAACGGGGTCAACACCCCGTCGACCAGGCCGATCCGGTGGAGCCCGCCCCGGCAGTCGACGAACCGGACCCGTTCCCCGGGCCCGGAGGGACCGGCCGGAGCTCCGGCCTGGCGCCGGGGTCCGAGCGCCGCCGCGACCAGCGGATGGAGCTGGTCGGCGGTGACCAGTCCCGCCCGTAGCAGCACCAGGTCCGGCGGGGTGAAGGTCGCCGCGTCGGGGAGGACGGCCGGTGCGACACCTCCGCCCCCGGTGTCGGCGGTCACCCGCCACCAGGTCCCGCCGCGGGTCGCCGGATCGTCGGACGGCGGCCCGGACGGGTCCGGCGCCAACAGCAGCCGCCGGGTCCCCGTCCGTACCGCGACGGCACCGGGCGCCCGGCATTCCGCGCGCAGCAGCGACTCGGCCTCGGCCGCCCACCTGCCGACGGCCAACCGGTCGTCGGCCGGAACCAGGCCCAGGGGATCGAGGAGTCGGGGGTCGCCGTCGGTGCCGGGCGACGCGAGGGCTCCGGATCTGACCGCCAGTTCGGCGCTGCGGTCCGCGTCCCAGAGATGGCGGTGCAGATCCAGCCGGAAGCGGGGGCCGGGCCGCGGGTGCGGATGTCGTTCCGTACCGGCCCGGGTCCGCGAGGCGTCCCAGAGGTCGAGGCCGATCCGTTGACCGGCATCCGCCCATGCCGGGGGCGTACGGGCCACGAGGTACAGCGGCCCGGTGCCGTCCCGGGCCGCGCCCTCGTACCGCGCCAGCGCCACGGTCACCCCCGGGCGCAGTACGCCGTGGGGCGCGATCCTCGGCATGTGCCAGCGGAGCAGATCGGGCGCCAGCCGTCGGAGATCGGCGTTGACCCGGGCCGCGGTCTCCCGGCCGTGCGTCCCGGCCACGGTACGCGGCCGGAAGCCGGGATCGACGCCCGCGGCGGCACACGCGCCCGCCCAGTCACCCGCGCCCCGGCGCGCGGTCGCGGTTTCGATCATGGAGGGTGGCACGGCGTAACGGCGGACGCGGGGCCAGAAGGAGAGGTAGGTGTCCTCGTACACGTCATCGGTGGGCATCAGCACTCACCAACGGTGTACGGGACCCCCCATCTGCTGAGGGAAGGAGTATTCATCGCCCGCGAGTGTAGGCACGAAGCGGAGGGCGGCGCCAGGGATTTACCGGCGGCCGCGCCCGCCGGGCCGTTCCGCCGTTCCCCCTTCACGGGTCCCGCCACCCGGCTCAGGCCGGTTCGTCCAGCTCCGTGATCCGGCGCTCCAGTACGGCCCGTTCGCGGGCGTTGCCGCACAGGTCCGCCGCCCGGGTGAACTCGGTACGGGCCTCGGCCGTGCGGCCTAGGCGGGTGAGGAGTTCGGCGCGGACCGTCGGCAGGAGCTGGGAGCCCTTCAGGGCGCCGTCGGCGGCGAGCCGGTCGACCAGGGGCAGTGCCTCGGCCGGGCCCCGGGCCATGGAGACGGCGACGGCGCGGTTCAACTCGACCACCGGCGACGGGGCGAGCCGCGCCAGGGCGTCGTAGAGCCGTACGATCCGCTCCCAGTCCGTCTCGGCGACCGACGGGGCGACGGCATGGCATTCGGCGATCGCGGCCTGGAGGCCGTAGGCGCCCGGGCCGGGGGCGAGGTGTCGGGCCCGGGTCAGGGCCGCCCGGCCGCGGTGGATCGCCGAGCGGTCCCAGCGGCGCCGGTCCTGATGCTCCAGCAGGACCGCCTCGCCGTCGGGGCCGACCCGGGCGGGGAACCGGGCCGCCGTCAGTTCCAGCAGCGCCAGCAGGCCGTGCGCCTCGGGTTCGCCGGGGACGAGGCGGCTCAGTACCCGGGCCAGCCGCTGGGCCTCGCCCGCCAGGTCGTAGCGGATCACCCGGTCGCCGGTGGCGGCGGACGAACCCTGGGTGAAGATCAGGTAGATCACGCCGAGGACCGCGCCGAGGCGTTCCGCGCGTTCGGCCGCCGACGGCACCTCGAACGGCACCCCGGCCGCCCGCAGCGCCTTCTTCGCCCGGGTGATCCGGGCCTGCACGGTCGCCGTCGGCACGAGGAAGGCGCGGGCGATCTCGTCGCTGGTCAGCCCGCCGACCACGCGCAGTGTCAGAGCCACCCCGGCCTCCCTCGACAGCACCGGATGGCAGGCGGTGAACATCAGCGCCAGTACGTCGTCGTCCACCCGGTCCGGATCCCACGGGACGTCCCCGTCGTCCGGCGGGGCGACGGCCGGGCCGCCCGTGACAGCGCCGCCCTCCGGCAGATCGCGGGCGAGGGCCGCGTACCGCTGGTCGAGGGCGGCCCGGCGGCGGAAGGCGTCGATCGCCCGCCGTCGGCCGACCGTCAGCAGCCAGCCCGCGGGGTGCCGGGGCACGCCCTCCCGGGGCCAGGCCACCAGCGCCTCCGCCAGCGCCTCCTGGGCGAGATCCTCGGCCAGCGCGAAATCGCCGGTGTAGCGCGTGAGGGCGCCGACGATCCGCGCCGACTCGATCCGCCAGACGGCGGCCACGGCGTCCCGGCCCGTCCGCCCGGCGGGGGCGGGCGGGCCGGACCCACCGTTCAGAGCTGGCCCGTGGCCTCCCGCCACGCCCGTTCCTTCCGTACCCATTCGTTGTCCTGGGGGAATTCGTCGATGGTGGTCACCCGGCGGATCTCCGTCTTGAATCCGGCGCCGGTCATCGGTGAGCGCCTGGCCCACTCGACGGCCTCCTCCTTCGACGCCACATTGAGGATGTAGAACCCGCCGAACAATTCCTTGGTCTCCCCGTAGGGACCGTCGGTGACCAGCGGCGGATCCGTCGCGTAGTCGACCACGACCCCGTCGGCGGCCGAGTCGAGACCCTCGGCCGCGACCAGCACCCCCGCCCGGATCATCTCGTCGTTGTACCGGCCGACTGTCGCGAGCACCTCGTCGAAGTCGGCTCCGGCCAGCTTCGCGAACGCCTCGTCGGTGGCCCTCATGATCAGCATGTACTTCATGGTCCCGCTCCTCGGACGATCCGGGTCCGTGGTTCGGACCCTCTCGCCCCTAGGTCGTACGGGGGCGCCGCGGATCGACACGGGCGGCGAGCTGTTTTCCGGAGACTGTAACCGGCCACTCGCACGGGCCGGACCCGGCCGTGCGCGTGTCGGGGGATACGGCTCCGACGGACCGGCGGCGGCCGGAATCCGCCGGTGAGGGGCGGTCCGGGCCGCCGGGCGAGCGGCCTGACCGGTCAACTCCCGGATCCGGTACTACTGTTCGCACTATATGACTAAATCCGACATCCGTTTGAATGCTGCGGATATCAGGAAATTAACTCTATGGGAAGGAACGACACGCGGACAAAGGTCACCGGTCGAGGGGGTGGAGGCATGACGGGCACGGCGCCGGAGACGAAGGTGTATCCCGAGGACAGCTGGGTCCAGATCAATCTGCCGCTCTCCGGCTACCCGGTACCGCCACCGCTGTACGGCCGACTCGCCGACCTCGCCCGGGAGGTGCTGGCCGCCGGGGCGCGGGAGTTCTTCTTCATGCACAAGCCCCCCGGGCTGCGGATCCGGTTCCAGACCGCCGACCCGGCGGACACCCCGGCGCTCCGCGCCGAACTGCTGGCCAGGACCCGTGCCCTGTACGACCGGGGCCTGCTCGCCGCCCCTCCCGTCGGCACGGTCTACGAGCCCGAGAGCTATCTCTTCGGCGGCGACGCGGCCATGCCCTGGGTGCACCGGCTCTTCACCGCCGACGCGCTGGCGTGGCTCGACTGCCACCGGGCGGCGGGCTTGCCGGCCGACGGTCCGGGCCGGCCGCCCGCCGGGTGGCGGATCTCCCTGCTGCTGCTCCGCGAACTCCTCGCCGGACTGCACATCGTGGGCTGGGAGCACCGCGGCGTCTGGGAGGCGGTCCGGTCCGACACCGGCCGCGCCCTCACACCCGCCGACCCGGCCGACACCGAACGGCGCCGCGCCGAACAGGGCATCCGAGCCTGGTGGGCCCGGCCCCGGGACGAGGCGCTCGCCGCCCTCCCGGACGGCTGGCGGGAACCCCTCGACCGGCACCGGGCCGCCGTCCGCCGGGCCGCCGACGAATGGCGTACCGGGTACTTCGAGGCCGGTACGGCGATCCGGGGGCCCCGGCGGGCCGCCGCGTACGCGGTGATCTTCCACTGGAACCGGGGAGCGCTTCCGGCGGGCCGTCAGTGCCTGCTGACCGAGGCCCTCGCGGCGGACGGGGCGGCCTGAGATGACCCGATACGAACGGCGGGCGGGAGACGGCGCGTCCGGCGACGACACGCCGGGCGGCTGTCGGCCCTGCGAGCCCCCGCCACCGGCGGACCGGCCGGGCCTGGTATCCGGGGCCGGTACGGAGACGGCCCCTGCCGCCGTCCCCGCCGCCGAGGAGTGTGCGCGGACGGCGGCCGAACCCGGCGCGCGGGTTTCCGGCACCGCTCATGAGGAGACGACCGGCGCCGGCGCGCCGGAGGAGGAGTGTGCCGTGGCGGTGCCTTCGCCCGACGGGGATGCCGGTGAAGGGCGCTCCGCGCCGACGGGCTGTGACCGTGACCGGGCCGCGGCCGGGCCGACGGGGAGCGGTCCCGCGAGCGGTGCGGGGACCGCGCCGGCCGGGCGGGTCACGGACGCCGCGGCGCCCGGCCGGCCCGCGGGCGGCGCGGGGACCGCGCCGGAGGGCGAGGAGGTGTCCGAGGGACACGGGCACTCCGCGCCCGGCCCGGTGGGGACGGGGGACACGGGGCGGCGGCACCCCGGGTCCCCCGCGTCGTCCACGCCCCCCACCGGGCACGGGGCCCCGGTACCGCCAGGACCCGACGGCGGCCCGGGTTCCGGCGGCGGGACCGGGCCCGAAGACGGAACGGAAGACGAAACGGAAGGCGGGGCCGGATCCGGTGGACCCGGGGCCGTACCGCCGCTCGACGGGACGGCGCTGCTCCGGATCGCCGGGGTGCCGTGCGCCCTGTGGACCGCCGCGGGCAACCCCCGGCTCACCGAACGCCTCGCCGACCACGCGGAGGCCGCCGACCGCCGCGCGGCCCGGGCCGGGTCGCTCGCCGCCGCCCTCGGCGCGGTCGTCCCCGACCCCGGTCTCACCGACGCCGAACGCCATGCCCTGCTGGCCCTGCGCAGGCGGCTGCACTCCGGCGCGGCCCCGAGGCCGGGGGAGTGCGGACTGCTCAACCGGCTGCCCGCCGTCCCCGAACGCCTCGCCAGGGAAGCCGGTGAACTGCTCCGCGCCACCCGGGCGGCGACCGCCGCCCAGTCGACCCTCGAACGCGAACTCGCCGCGGAACGGGAGCGCGCGGGCGCGCTGGCCTGGCGACTGCTCGACGAGAGCCCCGTACTGCGGGCCTTCGTCGACACCGCCACCCCCGGACTCACCACCGATATCGCCCGCATCCTGGCCGAGGGCGAGACCTGGACCGGCAAGCGGCTGCGCAAGCGGTCCGGCTATCTGTGGCGGGCCATCGCCCGGGCCGCCGTGAAGACCACACCCCGGGGCTGGGCGTGCCACATCGCCACGATCCCGGTCGAGCCCGCCCCGTCCCCCGCCGCCCCTCCGGCCGGTGCTCCCGGCGGCACCGGCACCGCTCCGGGCGCGTACGACGGCACTCCGGGACCCGGAACGCCCGGAGTCCGCGGCCCCGCCCCGGCCCCGACCACCGCGCCGACGCCGACGGCGGCCGGTGGACCGCCCTCCGCGCGCCCGGTGGGTGAGCCCGCCGCACGCGCCGACAACCATTCCCCGGCGGCCGGTGGGGCCGACCCCGGGGTGTCCACCGAATCCGCCGCCCGCCCCGGTCCGGAACCACACCGTCCGGGCGGTGCGACGGTGCGCGCCGCGAGCCGGGGGAACGACGGGCGTACGGCCCTGCTGCCTCCCGGAGCCGTCGTCGGCGCCCTCGCGGCCACCACCGCCGAGAACGTCCATCTGCTGCGCTCCCGGCTCACCGACGCCGACGCCTGGCAGCGGGATCCCGAGGTCCTCGTCGCACCCGCCGCCCTGCACACCACCGACGCCGAAGGACGGCTCCAGTGCTACGGCGCCGACCCCGACGACCCCGGCCGGGTCCGCCGGGTCGCCGTCCGCCGCACCCCGCCCCTCAACGCCGTACTCGGACTCCTGGCGACCGGCCCCCGGACCCTCGCCGAACTGGAGAACGCCATCGCCGGGCCCGGCGGTTCGCCCGCCCTCCGCGGCTTCGTCGCCCATCTCGTCCGGCTCGGGGTCCTCCAGCCCTGTCTGCCGCCGCGCCGTATCACCGGCGGCTGGATCGCGGCCCGTGACGTCCGCCGCCCCGGCACCCTGCCGCACCCCGCCGGGACCGGCCGCCCGCACGACTGGTTCACCGACTCCTACCGCACCGTCGACGCCACCGTCCCGGCCACCGCCGCCGACCGGGTCAGGCACGGTCTGCTCGTCGCCGTCCGGGTCGATGCCCTCCGCAGGGCCGACCTGGCCGCGGGCCCCGCCGCGACACCCCCGTACGGCCACGTTCTGGACGCCATCGGCACCGAGCCGCGCCCGGTCGACGCCCTGCTCCTGGAACTGCTCGCCGCCGACGCCGCCACGCCCTCCGCCGTACCGGTCCGCCGGTACGAGGGCTGGCACCCGGCGTACGACCCCGGCTCCGGCTACGCCCGGCTGCTCGCCCGGATCGACCACCACCGCGACACCGGATCCGACGGCGGCGCGGGCCTCTCCGATCCCGTCGACGCCTTCGACATCGACCACGCGCTCCTCGACGCCCTCGGCGCGCCCCCGGCGGACGAGGTCCTGCCCGCCTGGCCGCTGGACTGTCTGCTGCGGCCCCTGCCGGGCCCGTCCGGACCCGTCGCCGTCCTGGAGACCGCGTCCGCCGCCCATGTCCTCGACGCCCGGTTCGCCGAGGCCCTGCGCACCCTGCACGGCCGCCACGACGCCGTCGACGCGTACCGCGCCTTCCTCGCCGCCGTCGAGCGCCACTCCGGCGCCCGGTTCGTGGAGTTGCTGCTCCCCCCGGCGGGCGAACGGGCCGCCAACGCCGTCCGACGGCCCGTCACCACCGGTTGGTGGACCGGCGACCCCAACCATCCGGCGTACTGCGCCCCCGGCGGCCCGCCGCAGCGCTATCTCCCGCTCGGCCGGATCACCCTGCGCCGCCCGCCGGGACCCGACGGCGCGCCCGGCCCCCGGGTGATCGCCGAGGCGGACGGGGTCCGGGTGCTCCCGGTCCACCACGCCACCCGGGTCCCCGCGCCGCCGTACGACACCCTCGCCGCGCTGCTGCTGCGCGCGGGCCACCCGGCCGCGACGGCCGCCGTCCAACTCGGCGGACCGGCCCACGCCTTCCCGGAGTCCGCCGGGATCGCCAGGACCCCACGGCTCACCGTCGGCGGCGATCTCGTGATCGCCCCCGCCACCTGGCGCGTACCGCGGGCCCGGCTGTGGCCGCCGAGGGCCGGTGATCTCGCCAGGGCCCGGGCCCTGGCCGTGCTGACCCGCACCGCCCGGCTGCCCCGCTGCGTCCTGGTCCGGCCGTCCGCCGCCGCGAAGCCCGTCCCCGTCGATCTGACCGCGTCGTCCGCGACGACGCTCATCGAACGGCTCTGCGCGGCGGTACCCGGCGACGAGCTGCTGATCGAGGAGATGCTGCCGGGCCCCGGCCGGCTCACCCTGCGCGACGCGGCCCACCACGGCGCCGCCGTCGCCGGACAACTCCAGCTCACCGTCGTCCCCGTACGGGACCCCGACGAGCTGGCGGCGCTCGCCGCCGCCGCGCTCGCCCCCGGCGTTCCCGGTCCGCCCGCCTCCGGCGCCGCGGCCACCGGGACGGTCACCACCCAACAGGAAGAAGGAGCCCGGAGACCCCGGGCCGGAAGAAAGCAGGAGTTCCCATGCCCGTCGCCGAACTGACCGAGACCATCGCCGTCGACATGACCGACCTGGACCAGCTCATCGACCAGCTCGACGAGCGCGTCACCACCGAGGGCACCGTCGAGGCCAACGCCCCGATGACCATCGGCATCTGCACCCTGCTGATCTGCACGGCCGTCGTCGGCATCTGCTGACATACGGACCGACCGAGCTGCCCGGTCACGCGCCGGGCAGCTCACCCGCGCGGTCCGCACCCGGCGTGCCGCGCGGACCGGCCGGGGAACCGGCCGGCCACGTCGGGCGACGGGGCCGGGCGGCGCCGGACGCCGCCCAGCGATAACGGGCACCGACGGGCGACGACCGGGCCGTACGGTCCGGCCGGACGGCCCCGCCCGGTGCCTCCCGGCCCGGGCCCGACGAGACCCGCCGCGGACCCCGGAGAGAGACCCATGCCGCCCACCCCCCGCGACACCTCCGTCCCCCTCGACTCATCGCACGCCCTCGACCGGGCCGTACGGCTGCTGGCCGGCTACCGGGCCGACGACACCGGCGTCTGCGACCCCGGTGTCCCGGTACTCGCCGCCCTCGTCGCCGACACCGGGACGGCCGCCGCCGCGACCGCCGCGCACCGCGCCACCGCCGAATGGTCCCGCACCGTCGGCCGGGGCCCCTCCCATCACGCCCTCTACGACGGCGGGCTCGCCGGGTCCCTCGTCGGAGTGCACCACGCGGCCCGGCTCCATCCGCCGCTGCACCGCCTCGCCGACCGGCTCCGGGACCATCTGCTGACCGGTGCCGAGCGCCGCCCCTGGCGTACCGAGGGCGTCGCCCTCACCGACTACGACCTCATCAGCGGCCCCGCGGGCACCCTGCTCGCCCTCTACGCGGCCTCCCCGGCGCCGCCCGAGCGGGCCGCCCCCATCGCCCGCCATCTCGCCGCGCTCTGCGACGAGCCCGAACTGCCCCGGCTCCGTACCGGCCCCTACGCCGACGACCCCAACCTGGCCTGGCTGCACGGCCGGATCAACACCGGGATGGGCCATGGAGTCGCCGGTCTGGTCACCGCCCTCACCGCCGCCGTCCGCAGGTCCGGACCCGACCCGGAGCTGACCTGTGCCCTGGGCCGCGCCGTGCCGTGGCTGGTCCGGCAGTCCTTCGACGACGCCCGCTCCATCCGCAGCTGGGACGGCGCCGGACTGGACACCCCGCCGCCGCCCGGCGCCCGCGCCCGGCAGGCGTGGTGCTACGGCAACCCCGGGGTCGGCTGGGCGGTCTGGGACGCCGCCGACGCCGTCGGCGACCACGAGACGGCGGCCTGGGCGGCCGAAGCCTTCACCGGGCTCGCCGACCGCTACGACGAGGACTTCCACCTCTTCGGCGAACTGCCCGGCGACCGGCTGGGGCTCTGCCACGGCGCGGCCGGGGTACTCGCCGTCGCCGACGCCTTCGCCCGGCACGCCCGGCTCTCCGCCGCCGCCACCCTGCGCGCCCGGCTGCTGCGGCATCTGGAGCGGGGGCTGGCGGAGTTGGACGACCCGGAGCGGTGGCACCACGGCCTGCTGGGCGGGTCGACCGGGGTCCTCGCCGCCCTGCTGACGGCCGGTCACGGCGGCTCCCGGAGCTGGCTGGCCTGTCTCGGCCTGCGCTGAACCGGCACCGGCGTCGGCACCGCGCGCCGAGGACGCCGAGGGGGAGCCACCTCGTTCCGTGCTCAACGTATAGCGGGCCGGGGGCATTGCGGCAAGCCCCCCGTGGTGCCGCAGAATCGTCGGCCCGGGCCGGGATACGGCCGGGAATCCACGATTTCGGGAGACGTACGACGTGCGTGTGCTTTTGTCGACCTACGGGTCGCGTGGGGATGTCGAGCCGCTGGCCGGGCTGGCGGCGGAGTTACGGAGGCTCGGCGCCGAGGTGCGGGTGTGCGCGCCGCCGGACGGGGACTTCGAGCGGCGGCTGGCCGATGTCGGGGTGGCGCTGGTACCGGTCGGTGTCCCGGCCCGGGTGCTGACGAGGTCGGCGCCGCCGCCGTCGGCGCTGCCCGAACGGGCCGCCGAGGTGATCGCCGACCAGTTCGAGACCGTCGCCGCCGCGGCCGAAGGCTGCGATGTGCTGGTGGCGACCGGCATGATGCCCGCCGCGGCCGGTGCGCTGTCGGTGGCCGAGCTGCTGGGTATCCGGTCGGTGTCCGTGACCTTCCAGCAGCTCACCCTCCCGTCGCCGGACCGCGCGCCGCTGGCGTACCCGGGCCACCCCTTTCCGCCGGGGGCCACGGACAACGGCGCGCTGTGGCGGCTGGACGCCGGGATCAACAACGAGTTGTTCGCGGCGGCGCTCGGCACCAGCCGGACGGCGGCCGGTCTGCCGCCGGTCGACGACGTGCGCGGCTATGTGACGGGCCGTCGGCCGTGGCTCGCCACGGATCCGGTCCTGGACCCGTGGCGGCGGGCCCCCGGGTTCACGGACCCGGACTTCGACGTCGTCCAGACCGGGGCGTGGTTCGTGCCCGGCATCCGTCGGCTCCCGTCGGAGCTGCTGGCGTTCCTGGCGGCCGGTCCGCCACCGGTGTACGTGGGCTTCGGCAGTATGCCGGTCTTCGCGGCGGCCGACGTCACCCGGGCCGCCCTGGCGGCCGTCCGGGCCCACGGCCGCCGGGTGGTGATGGCCCGGGGCTGGGCGGATCTGGAGGCGCTGGACGACCGGGACGACTGCTTCGTCGTCGGCGAGGTCGACCAGGGGGCGCTGTTCCCCCTGACGGCCGCCGTCGTCCACCACGGCGGGGCGGGTACGACGGCGGCGGCCACCCGGTCCGGTGTGCCACAGGTGGTGCTGCCCCAGGCGGCGGACCAGCCGTACTGGGCGGGCCGGGTGGCCGAGCTGGGTATCGGCGTCGACCACGGCGGACCGGTACCGACCGCCGACTCCCTGTCGGCGGCGCTGGCGACGGCGCTGGACCCCGTCACCCGCGCGCTCGCCGAGGCCGTGGCCGCGGAGATCCGGACCGACGGGGCCGCGGTCGCCGCGCGACTCCTGCTCGACACGAGCGGCTGAGCGGGCGGCCGGTACGGCACTGACGCCCGGACGGGGGCCCGGGCCGCGACCAGCCGCGGGCCGCCGCGTCCGGGGCCGGCTTCCCGTCAGCGGCCCACCGGATCGGCCTCGGCGCCGTCGTCGGGGGCCGTCATGGCGAGCCGTCCGCCCTCGTCGAGCGGGGTCGGCAGGGTCAGGGTGCGGAAGAGCGTCCCCGTCGTGGTGTCGACCAGATGGACCTCGCCGTGGCCGCCCCGGCTGACCGCGACCAGGTCGTGTCCGGGGGACGCGGCCACCGCGCGCCGCTGGACCCCGTCCCAGGGGGTTCCGCCGGGCCGGGGCGCGCCGGACATCGGGGGCAGCGGCACCCGGGCGGTGACCGTACCGGCCGCCGGGTCGACCAGGACCAGTTCGTCGCCGTCGGGGTGGACCCGGGCGAAGGCGATGTGCCGGGCCGCGACGGCGAATCGGAACATCAGCCCCGGGCCGAGCGGGATCCGGCCGGAGCGCCCCGAGTCCAGCCCGTACCACCAGGCGCAGTTGGTCCACTCGGGCCAGCGGCGCGGATCGGCCGGGCCGCCGCGGACACCGGACCAGAGGGTACGGCGTACCGGGTCGAGCCGCAGGTAGTAGCCCCGGCCCGGACCGCCCCAGGGCAGCGGGGGTTCGGCGACGAGCCCGCCGGGGGTCGTCCGGGCCCGGTGGACGCCCGGACCGGTGGCGGCGAACAGGCGGCCGGTGGCCGGGTCGTAGGCGTCGCCGTGCCCGTCGCCGGGGAGCGGCAGTTCCCGGCGCGGTGCCACGGCGGGACAGCCCGCGGGCGCCGCCAGCAGATCGCCCCAGCGGTACGAGGAGAGCGCCCCGGGCTCCCGCCGGCGCAGTACCACCGTCGTGTCGGCCGGGTCCGGGGTGTCCGGTTTCAGGGATTCCGGCGGCGGGACGAGCAGCACCCCGGGCTCCCCGGGACCGCCGGTGCGGACCCGGACCGCGCGGGGCCCGCCGTCCGCGTGCAGATCCACCGCCGTGAGCAGATCGCTCCACGGCGCTTCGGCGTGGCCGAGTCCGGTGGTGACCGCGAAGAGCCGCCCCGACGGATCGGCGGCCAGGTGCTCGGCGGGTATCGCCACCGGCACGGTGGCCACCACCGGAGGCCGGCCGCGCCCGGGGCCGTAGGGATCCAGGACCACCAGTTCGCCCGCCCGGTCGTCGACGAAGGCCGTCCAGCCCCCGGGCAGGGCGAGGAAACCGGCGTGCTCGGACGGGTACCGGCCCGGCAGCCGGGCCGTCCGGGCGCCGTCGGGGAGCGCGAACACCCCTATGTCACCGGCGACATGGTCGGCGACGAGCAGTCGGGGCGCACGGGCTGAGGGCGGGGACACGGGCGGCTCCTCGGGGGAATCCTCGGGGGAGGGGCGAGATGGCTACTGAAAATGATTATCATGTGGCTCGTATCGTGCGTCGCCCGAGGTGGCGCGCGCAAGCGACCGACGCCCGGACGAACGAGATCCGCGGCCCATCGACATCGGAAGAATCCACAGAGAAATGAAGAAAAGGGGAGGGATCGTGCAGTTGCGTACCCACGGCCGCCGCGTCCCGGTACTGCGCGGACTGGCCGCCGCCGCACTGGCGGGCGCCCTGCTGGCCGGATGCGGGACCACCGGCGACGACGCGAAGGAGGGAGACGGCGGCGCCGGGGGAGCGGGCGCGGCCACGGACGTACGGGTGGCGCCGATCACGGCGGCGCGCACCGTCACCGACGTCCACGGAGTGAAGGTCACCACACCCGAACCGCCGCGGCGGGTGGTCTGCCTGGTGGCACTCTGCGACGACATGCTGACCGAACTGGGGATGGAGCCCGTCGCCACCAACGCGTCGCTGCTCGCCCACCCCCGCTTCCTCGGCAAGGAGCGGGCCGCCCGGATCCCGGTGGTCCCCGGCGGCTTCCTGAGCCCCGAGACCGAGGCGATCCTCGGCCATGAACCCGATCTGGTGATCGGCCTGGAGGACACCCACGGCAAGCTCGCCCCCGCCCTGAAGGGCGCCACCGTCTTCTGGCCGGTCCAGCCGGGCGACTGGCAGGACAGCGTCCGGTACCTGCGGGATCTGGCCGCGCTCACCGGCCGTACCGAACAGGGCGAACGGGCCGAGGGCGCCTTCCGGCAGAAGCTGGCGTCGGCCGAACGGAACCGGAGCGACCTGACCAGCCTGATCGTCTTCGGCAGCGACGAGAACTTCGGCGTCGCCACCCCCGGCACCGACGTCACGGCCGGACTCTTCCCCAAGCTCTCCCGCTACCCGTGGAAGAGCCGCGGCGTGGAGGGCAGTTATAGCCTGGAGGAGATCCTCGCCCGCGAGGTCGACGTCCTCTTCGTCGAGACGCTCTCCTTCGGCGGCTCCCCGAAGGAGTCCCTGTCGCGGAAGCTGGCCGAGAACCCCCTGTGGTCCCGGATCCCCGCCGTCCGCGACGGGCGGGTCCACGAGGTCGACGCCGAGGTCTGGGCGAAGGGCCGGGGCACCCGGTCGCTGGGGATCGTGCTGGACGAAGCGACGGCGAAGCTGCGGTGATCCGGCGTACCGCCGTCGCGGCGGGCGCGCTGGCGGCGGCCGTCTGCGCCGGACTCGCCCTGGGGACACCCGTGGTGGCCCCGGCCGGATTCGCCGACTCGTTCGTGGTGACCGAACTGCGGCTGCCCCGGCTGGTGCTCGCGCTCGTCGCGGGCGCCTGCCTGGGCGCCGCCGGTCTCGTCCTCCAGGAGGCGCTGCGCAATCCGCTCGCCGTACCGGAACTCCTCGGCGTCTCCTCCGGCGCCGCCCTCGGGGTCGCCGCCCCGCTCGTCCTCGCCGTCTCCGTACCCCTGGCGGTCCAGCCGTTCCTCGCCATCGGGGGCGCCGCCCTCGGCGGGGCGCTCACCCTGCTGGCCGCCGGTGCCGCCCGGGGACCGTCCGCCGTACTGCTCTGCGGGGCGGCCGTCGCCGCCGCGCTCCAGTCGGCGCTGCTGGTCCTGATGGTCCTCGCCGACCAGTTGGACCTCCAGCTGATCCACCGCTATCTCCTCGGCAGCCTCTCCGCCCGGACCTGGGACGACGTCACCGGACTCGGGCCGTGGCTGCTGGTCGCCGTACCGGCGCTGGTGCTCTGCGCCCCGGTGCTGTCGGTGCTCCGGCTCGGCGACGACGACGCCCGTGCCCTGGGGGTACGGGTACACCGGGCGCGGGCCGCCGCGCTGGCCGTCGCCGTGGTGCTGATCGCGCCCGTCGTCGCGGTCTGCGGGCCGGTGGCCTGGGTCGGCTTCCTCGCCCCGCACATCGCCCGGCGACTGGCGCCCGGCGGTGACGCCGTACGGTGGCTGCCCTGGTCCGCCGTCTGGGGCGCGCTCGTGGTGGCCTGGGCGGATCTGCCCGCCCGGCTCGCCCTCGCGCCCGTCGAGACCCCGGTCGGCGCGTGGACCGCGCTGCTCGGGGTCCCCGCGGGCGTACTGCTGCTCCGGCGCCGCCGGACCGTACCGGCCGACGGCGGCGGTGCCGCGAAACCCGGTTCGCCGGCCGGTGCGGGGGACGGACGCGGCGGTGATCCGCCCGCCGGGCGCGACGGGGGAGCGAGTTCGGGGCCGCCCGCCGCGCGTGACGGCGGCTCGGGTCCCGGAGCCGCCGGGGCCGCGGCCGGACGGCACGGTGCCGACGGCGTCCCCCGGACCCGTTTGGGAGGTGCCGGATGAGACGGCTGCCGCTGATGGCCGCCCTGCTGGTCGCCGCGGGCTGCGCCGGTCTGATCGCCGGACGGGCCCTCGGCCCGGCCGGGGTGTGGGAGGTCCTGCGGGGCGACGGCACCCCGCTCGCCCGCCATATCGTGCTCGAACTCCGGCTGCCCCGCGCCCTGGTGGCACTGGTCGCGGGCGCCAGCCTCGGCGTCGCGGGCATCGTGCTCCAGTCGGCGCTGCGCAATCCGCTCGCGGGCCCCGAGGTCACCGGGGTCGCCCCGGGCGCCGTACTCGGCGCGGTCATCGCCTCCGGTGCCGGGCTGGCGGGCTGGCAGTCGCCGGGCGCCGTGGTGGTCGCCGCCGTGATCGGCGGATTCACCGGGGCCGGACTGCTGTGGCTGCTCGCGGGACGGGACCGAGCCGACCCCTTCGACGCCGCCGTCTACGGAGTCCTGGTCTCCGCCGTCCTGTCGGGGGCGACCGCCATGGTGCTGCTGGTCGCCCCCGGCGAACTCGGCAGCGTCGTGCAGTGGCTGGTCGGCTCCACCGAGGGCCGGGTGTGGCAGCACTGGAACCTGCTGTGGCCCTGGGCGCTCTGCTGGCTCCTCGCCGCCTGGGCGCTGGCCGCGCCGCTGACGCTGCTGCGATGCGGCGACGAGCAGGCCGCGGCGCAGGGGCTGCGTACGGGCCGGGTCCGGCTGGCGGCCCTGGTCTGCGCGGTCGCCCTGACCGCGGGGGCCGTGGCCACCGTCGGGGCGCTGGGCTTCGTCGGGCTGCTCGTACCGCATCTGGCCTTCGCGCTGTACGGCGCCGATCTGCGGACGGCCCTGCCGGGGGCGGCGCTCACCGGGGCCGTCGTGGTCGCCGGGGCCGACGCCACCGCACAGGCGCTGTCGCGGCTGCTGACCGACGCCCTGGGGGCGGACCGGCTGAGCGTGCCGACCGGGGCGCTCACCACCTGCGCGGGCGCGGCACTGCTGCTGATCGCGGCCCGCCGGATCCGAGAGGACACGACATGACGAGGGGCACGACATGACGAGGGACGCGACCGCCCCGCGAGCGGCGGCGGCACCGGAACCGGGAGAGGCGGCATCCCGTGCGGCGGCCGACCCGGGCGTTGACGGGGCGTCCGACTGGGTGGCCGACACGGCGCCCGATCCGGCGCCCGACCCCGCGGCCCGCGCGGCGTCCGCCCCGGCGATCGGTCCGGCATTCGACGCGGAGGGCGCTCCGGCGGACGCCCGGGGGGCAGATCCCGTGCCTCAGGCGGGGCCTCGTACGGCGATCGGCGAGCCGATCGGTTCGGCGTCCGATCCGGCGGTCGGCCCCGTGTCCGACGACCCCGGGACCACCCCGGATCCCGGCCCGGCGTCCGATACAGCGCCCGATTCGGCGGCCGGGAAGGCCGTCGGGAGCGTGACCGGCCGGACCGCTGTTCCTCCGGCCGATGGCCCCCCGGGTACGCCGGTGGTCCGGGTGGACGGTGTCCACTTCGGCTACCCCGGCCGCGAAGTGCTCCGAGGTGTCGATCTGACCGTGTCCGCCGGGGAGTCGGTGGCCCTGATCGGGCTCAACGGCTGCGGCAAGAGCACTCTGCTCCGGCTCTGCGCCGGACTGCTGCGGCCCTCGCGCGGCCAAATCCGGCTCGACGGCGACGATCTCGCCCGGCTCTCGCGCCGCGCCTCGGCCCGCAAGGTGGCCCTGCTGCACCAGTCGGCGCCGCCCGTCTCGGGTATGACGGTACGCCAACTCGTGGCCCAGGGGCGCTACGCGGAGCGGGGGCCGCTGGGGATGCTGCGGGGCGGTGACGACGCGGTCGCCGCCCGGGCGATGGCGGATGTCGGGGTCGACGGCTGGGCCGATCGTCCCGTGGAGTCCCTGTCGGGCGGTGAACGCCAGCGGGTCAGACTCGCCATGGCGCTGGCCCAGGACACCCGGGTCCTGCTGCTCGACGAGCCGACGACCTATCTCGACCTCCGCCACCAGCTGGAGGTGCTGTCGACCGTGGACCGGCTCCGCCGCGAGCGGGATCTGACCGTGCTGATGGTCCTGCACGACCTGGGGCAGGCCGCCCGGTTCGCCGGACGTGTCGTCGCCCTGCGGGACGGCGTCGTCGCGGCCGACGGCCCGCCCGCCGAGGTCGTCACGCCCCGGCTGCTCGCCGAAGTCCTCGGTGTCGTGGGCCGGGTCGGTACGGATCCGGAGGGCGGCTGGCCCGTCTGTTACCCGGATCACCCCGTGAACGGCCCACAGCCTATTGCGGAATGAAAATCATATTCATTAAGGTGATGGTGTGTTCGCGACCGCGGGCACGCCCATTCAGGAGAGGACTCCACACCGTGGACCAGTACAAGGTGTTCGCCCCGATCGCCGACCCGGGCCAGCTCGCCCACCAGTCCGCCACCCACTCCAACGCCCTCGTCGACAACCCGTTCGAGGACGGCGCGGAGGCCGCGGCGGTCGCGGGCACCGAGGCGGACACCGCGAAGTAACCGGTGACGGCGGGTCGTCCGGTCACCGATCCCCGAGCGTGACCGGGCGACCCCCGCCCCGGATCGCCGATGCGCCGGGCCGCCCGCAACAGCGCTTCCCCGCGTGCGGGCGGCCCACCGGCCCCGCCGACACACCGGCCTCACCGGGCCCGCCGGTGGTCGCGGTCTCCGCTGCCGGGCCCCGCGCCACGGCCCGACGGGCCCGTACGGCCACGAGCCCCGGCGGGGCCCGCCGGGTCCGAAGACGCCGCAGCGCCACGACCCCGGACCGCCGGGTCCCGTAACCCCGGTCCCGCCCGAACACCCGCCACCGACCACCGCGTTCCGTCGTCCCCGGACTCGTCCGCAGGGGTCCGCCCCGACGGGCCGAACTCCCTGCCGCACCACGGCCGCGCCGTCGGCCGTCCGCGCGCCGCCCGGGAACGGGGCCGTCGAGAACACCCGGTATCGACCCCGCCCGACCCGGCGGACCGCGCCGACGAGTTGAGGAGTACGCCCGTGAACACCCCCCGTCTCTCCGCCGGGACCGCCCTGGTCACCGTGCCCGGCCGGGGTCTCGCCCTGCGCACCCCCGACGGCACCTTCCTCCGGGTCGACACCGGTGACGTACCGCCGCGGTCCCTCCTCCGGCGCCTCGGCGCCGGACCGGACCCCGACCCCGCCCCCGATGCCGCCGTCCCGGACCCGGAGCCGGAGCAGGAGCCCGATCCCGGTACGGACCGGCTCGTCGCCGCCTTCGAGGAGGCCGGATACGCCACCCGCGCCCCCGACTCCGTACCCCCGCCGGGGACCGCGGCCCCCCTGGCCGGAACGGCCGTACTCCTGCTGGGCGACCCGGTCCTGACCCGGCCCGTCGCCCGGCTGCTCCGTACCGCGGGCGCCGCCCCCGAGCCCGTCGCACCCGGCCGGCTCACCGAACGCGCCACCGGGGCCGTGACCCGTACCGCGGTCGTCTGGTGTCTCGACGGCCCCGTCCCGCCCGGCCTGTGGGACCCGGCCGACCGGCTCTCCCGCGACGGCGCGCTGTGGGCGCGCTGCCACCGCGAGGGCGCCCGGGCCTGGATCGAGCCGACGGCCCGGGGCCCGTACGGCGTCACCGCCGCCGACATCCGGCTCCGCCGGCTCGCCGCCACCCCCGCCCACCGCGAACTCGCCGCCTACTGGGCCGGATCCCGGACCGCCGACACCGGCCCCCGGCACACCGAGGTGACCGCGGCCCATACGGCCGCCCTCCTCGTCCACGACCTGCTGGCCGCCGCCCGGCCCGGCCCCGATCCCGTACCGCCCGTGCTGCGCGGTGTCGATCTGCGCGATCTCGGCACCACCCGCCACCCCGTCCTGCCGGTGCCGCCGTGCGCCCCGTTCCCGGGCCCGCCCGGCGAGCCGGGGAACCCGCGGTGACCCGTACCGTACGGGTCACCGCCGACGGCGTCCCCCTCGCCACCGACGTCCACCTGCCGCCGCCCGGCCCCGCCGAGGGCCCGTACCCCGCCGTCGTCATCCGCACCCCCTACGGCCGCCGCGCCCACCGGGGCGAGGCCCGTGCCTGGGCCGCGCGCGGCTTCGCCGCGATCGTCCAGGACGTCCGCGGCCGGTACGGCTCCGGAGGCCGGTGGCGGCCCTACGCGCACGAGGCCGCCGACGGCGCCGCGACCCTCCGCTGGATCCGCGAACGCGCCTGGAGCGACGGCCGGATCGTCGCCGCCGGATCCTCCTACGCCGCCTACTGCGCCCTGGTCACCGTCATCGGCGACCCGAACACCCCCGGCGGCGCCGAGGCACCGCCCGACGCGGTCGTCGCCGCCGTCCCCGCCCTCGGCACCGCCGAGACCGCCCGCGACCCCTCCGGCGTCGAACGCCTCCTCGGCCGGGCCGGCTGGTGGGCCGCGCACGGCGACCGCGCCGACTCCGACCCCGACGCCCTCGACCGGCGCCTCGGCCACGACCCGGACCTGCTGCGCCATCTCCCGGTCGCCGAACTGCCCGTCAGACTCGGCCGCACCCTGCCGTCGTGGCCGGGCATCTGGGGATCGGCGCGCGCCGACCTCGTCGTCCGCCGCGCCCCCGGCGCTCGTACGCCCCTGCTCGCCATCGGCGGCACCCACGACCCCTTCGCCGCCGACACCATCGCCCTGTGGCGCGCCTGGGGCGGCCCCGCCCGGCTCGTCCTCGGCCCCTGGGGACACCGGCTGACCCGCGACCCCGGCCCCGGCGCCCGCCCCGAACACCGGGTCGACCTCGGCGCCCTGACCGTCGCCTGGGCGCGGGCCGTCTGCGCCGGACGGCCGCCCGAGGGCCGGACCGGGGCCGTCGCCGTCGCCGGGACCCCGTACTGGTACCCCGCGACCGCCGTCACGGACACCCCGGCCCGCCGGATCCCCCTCACCGGCGGGCCCCTCGACGGCACACTGCTGTACGGCGCCGACTTCCGCGCCGACCCCGAGCACCCCGTACGCTCCGACGATCTGCGTGCCGACCCCGGCCGCGCCGACCGCGCCCTGTTCGTCACCGCGCCACTGACCCACGACCTCCACCTCCTGGGGAACGCCAGCGCCGAACTGCGCGGCACCGCCGACACCCCGGCCGCCGACTGGTTCGTCCGGATCGTCGCCGTCGACCCCTCGGGCCGGGCCGAACCCGTCGCCGTCGGCAGCGCCAGAACCGCCCGGCCGCCCGGCACCCGGTCCACCGTCACCGTCCCCCTCGGCCCACTCGCCCGCGTCATCCCGCGCGGCACCCGGCTGCGGACCGAGATCGCCGGACACCACTTCCCCGCCCACGCCCGCAACCCCCACACCGGACAGGACCCCGTCACCGCGACCCGGCTCCTGCCGTCCCGCCGGGCCCTGCGCGCCGACGGCTGCGCCCTGCTGCTGCCCGTCGCCCGGCCCCGCCCCGACGGCACCCGACCCGACCTCTCCGAGGAGATATCCGCATGACCACCACGGCCGCCCCGGCGACCGGGCCCGCCGCCCCGCCGCCCGCGCCGCTTCCCCTGGAGCATCTGGTGGACCCCGTCTGCGGCATCGTCCGCGACGTCGCCCCCGTACCCCACCCGGCCGGGGCGCCGCCCCGCTACACCGCCGTCACCGCGAACGTCGCCGACGCCCGCAGGCTCGGCGCCTGGCCCGCCGACCGGGTCGCCCTCGGCACCACCTTCGCCGACCCCGAAGGCGCCCGGATCGCCGCCGTCGCCGAAGCCGTGGAACGCTACTGCGGCAACCGGGTCCCGCTGCCCGGCCATCCCGACGCCCCCCGCCGCGCCACCGCCGCCGAACTCACCGCCGAAGGCCACCGGGTGTACGGGCCCGGCGCCGTACCCGCCTACGCCGACTGGCAGTACGACCGCCCCGGCTTCCCCTACCGGCGCCTCACCCCCGACACCCCCGCCCTGTGGACCCGGGCCACCGAAGCGGGCGACCCCGACGGCGACCCCTGGTGGGTACCCGTCTCCCTCAGCCATCTCAACTGGCGCCAGGGACCCCTGCGCGAACTGCCCCGCACCCACCACCTCAACTACGCGGGCATCGCCACCGGACGCGGCCTCGACGACGCCGTCGAACGGGCCCTGCTGGAAGTCGTCGAACGCGACGCGCTGGAACTGTGGTGGCACCTCGACGGGCCCACCCGCGGTATCGACCTCGACTCCGTACCCGGCCTCGCCGACGACCTCGCGGGCTGCGCCCTGGAGATCACCGCGGTAGAGCTGCCGTCCGAGTTCGCGCCCTGCGCCGCCGCCCTCGCCCACGACCCCGTACGGGGCCTGTACGCCGCCGGATTCGCCTGCCGGTTCGACCCCGCCGAAGCCGTCCGCAAGGCCGTCCTCGAAGCCGTCCACACCTGGGTCTTCACCCAGGGCACCACCGACCCCGACGGCTGGGTCTTCCAGGCCGTCGATGCCGGACTCCTCGCCCGCGGCCTCTACCTCGACCACCGCGCCGACCGCCGCTACCTCGACGACTGCGGCGAGGACTTCGCGGCCGTCCGCGACCTCGGCGCCCATGTCCAGGTCTGGCTCGACCCCAGGACCGCGCCGCTCGCCCGCCGCTTCACCCACCCCGCGCAGGGCACCGTCCCCGTCTCCGCGCTCCGCCCCGGCGACCGGTCCCTCCTCGACGCCCGGCTCGCCGCGGGCGGCCACCCCGTCCTCGTCACCGACCTCACCACCGAGGACGTCGCCAGGACCGAACTGCGGGTCGCCCGCGTCCTCGTCCCCGGACTGATCCCCAACGCGCCCGCCGCCTTCGGCTACTTCGGCAGCCCCCGGCTCGCCGAAGCGGCCGTCGCCCGCGGCTGGCGCGCCCGGCGCCCCACGAGCCCGGCGGACTTCACCCTCGTCCCGCCGCCGCACATGTGAGGCCGGACCCGATGCCCACCGAATCCCCCCGGGCCACCGAAGGCCACTGCGTTCCCGGCCACCCGGCGGTCCGCGCCCTGCCGCGCTCCCGCCGGGCCCCGGCGGACATATCGGCCCCGTCTCCGGCCGGGCCGGGGCCGGATCCGGACCGTACGGCCGCGCCGGGCGGCGACCCGGGACCGGGCCGGGAGCCGGGCCGGGAGCCGGGCGGTCAGCCCGGTCGGCGGTACGACGGCACGCCGTCCCCCGCCCCGACAGGAGGTCAGGAACCGCCCGGTGGAACGGATTCGGGAGGCACCGGTGCGCCGTGTTCCCGTCCGGTACGGCAGCCGGGCGATACGGCCGTACCGGACCCGGGACGGACGGCCCCGCCGGACCCGGACCCGGATCAGGGCCGCGCCGACGCGTCCCGTCCGGGCCTCGCACAGGTTCAGGACCCGGGCGGGGGCCCCGCTCGTACGCGTACGCCGCGCCCCGCCCCGCCGGACACCCCGGCCCCGGGTCGGCGCGACTCCGCCTCCGGCCCCGATCACGACCCCGCCCCCGGCCCCGCGCGCGCCCCGGACCGGGCGGCCGGACGGCGCGGGGCCGCGGGGCCGACCGTGGCCGCCGCGCTCGCCGCCGCCCGGTCGGCCCGGCGGCCGGGGCCCGATCTGCCGTACCGGGCCCCCGCCCCGGCCCGCCCCGACGACGGCCTCCCCGTGCCCGACGCGCTCGACCCCGTACTCCGGCACTCCGTCGCGGGCGGGCGGCTGCGGCCCGCCGCCTCCGCCGGGGCCCTGCACCCCGTCTCCGTACGGCTGCTGGCCGGAACCGGCGCCGGACTGCCCGCCGGGCACTACGCGTACGACCCCGCCGCCCACCGGCTGCACCCCGTCGGACCGCTCACCGGACCGGCACCGTACGGCGCCTTCGCGATCCTCGGCGCCGTACCCGAACGGACCGTCTCCCACTACCGGCACCGGGCCTGGCCGCTGACCCTCCTCGACACCGGGCACGCCGTCGCCGCGCTCGTCGCCGCGGGCGCGCCCGGCTACTGCCTCGACCCGGCGCCCCGGTCCCTGCCCCGCCCCGGCCGCCCCGGCACCGGCCCCGACGAGATACCGCTGGCCGTCGTCCGGCTCACCCCGCACGGCGAACTCGAAGACCCTCCCGAGGGCCCGCCGACGGCGACCGGCGCCCCGAGCCCCGCCCCGCATCCCGATATCGCCGACGCCCGGCGGATCCTGCGCCTCCTCGCGTCGTCCGGCCGGGGGACCGGCACCTGGTACACCGCGCGCCGCCGCGCGGCCCGCCCCGTGATCGAGGCCCGCAGAAGCGCCCCGGTCGACGTCCTCGCCACCGCGGGACGCCCCCCGGACCGGCTGCTCCGCCGGGTCCTGACCGCCGCCAGGTCCGCCGCGCCCGGCGGGCCCGACTGGTGGCTGGCCGTCGGCGGCACCCGCCCCGCCCTGCTCACCGACGCGCCCGGCGGACTGCGGACCGAGGCCACCGGACCCGTACTCGACACCCTCGCCCGGTGGGCCGCCGGACAGGGCTGGCTCGCCGGGACCGGCGCCGTCCTCCTCGCCGTCGGCTGCCCGACGGCCGCCGCGCCTGCCCGGATCCGGGCCGACCACCTCCGGGCCGGCTACGGCGTCGGCCACGCCCAACTAGCCGCCACCGCCCTCGGACTGCCCGCCCGTCCCGTCGGCGCCTGGCAGCGGGCCGACCTCGGCGCCGCACTCGGCGGCCCCGCCGGACGACGCTGGATCGTCCACGGACTGGCCTTCGGCACCGCGCCCCGGAACCGGCCCGCCCGCGCCCGGTCCGGCAGACCGCGACGGACGACCACGGCCTGACCCGCCACCGGCTCCGCGCCCCTCCGGCGCCCCCGCCCCACTCCCGCCCCGGACCGCCGGGGCCCGGCCCTGCCCCGACGACCGAGGAGAACCCGTCGCATGATGCTCCATCCGGAGTTGCTGCGCGCCGCCCGCACCGCCCGCCGCCCCCTCACCCGGGCCACGGCGCTGCTCGCCGCCGCAGCCCTGACCCAGCTCGCCCAGGCCGCGCTGCTCGCGGTCGCCCTCGCCGCCGCCGCCCGCGGCGACACCGGACCACTGCCCGCCCTCCTCGCGGGCGTCGTGGCCGCCGTACTCCTCCGCGCCCTGCTCACCGTCCGGCAGCGCCGGGCCGCCGTCACCGCCGGAGCGGCCGTACGGGTCGGGCTCCGGGACGAACTGCTGACCCGGCTCGGCACCACCGGGCCCGCCCGGGACGGCGCCGAACGCGCCGGGGCGCTCCGCGCCGTCATCGTGGACGGCGTCGAGGGCGTCGACGCTTATGTCTCCCGCTATCTGCCCCAACTGGCCGTCACCTGCCTCCTGCCGCCGCTCGTCCTGGCCGCCGTCGCCGCCGTCCACCCCCCGGCCGTCGCCGTACTCGCCCCCGCGCTCGTCGTCGCCCTGTTCGCCCCCCGCTGGTGGGACCGGCTGCTGGAACGGCGCGGCCGGCAGCACTGGGGCGCCTACGAAGCCCTTGCCGCCGACTATCTGGAGGCCCTCCAGGGCATGGCGGCCCTGCGGTCCACCGGGGCCACCGGACGCACCAGGGCCCGGCTCGCCGAACACTCCGACCGGCTGCACCGGGCCACCGTCGCCAAACTCCGGGTCTCCCTCGTCGACACCGGGATCACCGATCTGGCCGTCCAGGGCGGCACGGTCGCCGCCGTCCTCGTCGCCTGCTGGTCCGCGACGGCGGGCACGACCACCGGGACCGGCACCTATCTGCTGCTGATGCTGGCCTCCGAATGCTTCCGGCCCGTCCGCGACCTGGCCCGCGAATGGCACGCCGGATACCTCGGGACCTCCGCCGCCGACGGCATCGCCCGGCTGCGGACCGCCGAAGGCGGCGTACCCGACACCGGTACCCGCACCGAACCGTGGCCGAAGGCCCCCGAGATCCGGTTCGAGGACGTCCACTACACCCACCCCGGCGCCGGGAGCCCCGCCCTGGACGGAGTCACCTTCACTGCGCCCGCCGGACGTACCACCGCCGTCGTCGGACCGTCCGGCGCGGGCAAGTCGACCCTCGTCGGACTGCTGCTGCGGTACGCCGACCCCGCCCACGGCCGGATCACCGCCGACGGCGTCCCCCTCGGCACCCACACCCTGGCGGCGCTGCGGCAGGGCATCGCCGTGGTCTCCCAGGAGACGTACCTCTTCCCCACCTCCGTCGCGGACAACCTGCGGCTGGCCCGCCCCGGCGCCACCGACGCCGAACTCTGGTCCGCCGCGCGGGTGGCGGGCGTCCACGACGAGATCCTCGCCCTTCCCGACGGCTACCGGACCCGCCTCGGGGAGCGCGGCGCCACCCTCTCCGGCGGCCAGCGCCAACGGGTCGCCCTGGCCAGGGCCCTGCTGGCCGACGCCCCCGTCCTCGTACTCGACGAGGCGACCAGCGCCGTCGACGAACGAGCCGAAGCCGCCGTCGTCCGCGCCCTGACCCGGGCCGCCGACGGCCGGACCCGGCTGGTCGTCGCCCACCGGCTGGCGTCCGTACGCGACGCCGACCGCATCGTCGTCCTCGACGGCGGCCGGGTCGACGCGATCGGCGACCACGAAACCCTGCTGGCCGAAGGCGGTCTGTACACCCGCCTGGCGGCGGCGGCCACGGTCGCGCCCGGGACCACCGAAGCGCGAGTAGGAGAACTGACACCATGACGACCGCACAACCGGCCCCCCACCGAACCGACCCCGCCACCGACGGCCCCGAAAACGACGGCCCCGCACTCGGCCCCCGTCCCGGCGGACCCCGTCCCACCGGCCCCGGACCCGGCGGACCCGGATACGAGGCCGGGACGCCGCCCGCCGGTGCCCTGCGGGCGCTGCTGCCCGTACTCCTCGCCCATCGCGGCGCCACCGTACGGACGTTCCTCGCCGCCCTGCTCTCCCAGGCCGCGCTCGTGACCCTCGTCGTCCTCGCCGCGCACACCGTCGGCACCGCCGTCGTGGCGGGCACCGCGCCCGGGCCCGCCGTCATCGGCGCGCTCGGCGGCCTGGTGGCCGTACGGGCGGTCGTCACCTGGTGGGAGATGGACCTCTCGCACGATCTCGCCTACCGGGTCCTGGCCGAACTGCGGATCCGGGTCTTCGACGGGCTCGCCCGGAGCGCGCCCGCCCGCGTCGAAGGCCGGGAGAGCGGCGATCTGGCCTCCGCCGCCCTCGCCGACGTCGAGGCGCTGGAATTCTTCTACGCCCACGCCGTGGCCCAGTTCGCCGCCGCCGGGACCGTGTTCGGCGCGGGCGCGGTGGCGCTCGGAATCGTCGAACCGGGCCTGCTGCCACCGGTGTTCATCGCCGCCGCCCTGCTCGTCCTGCTGCCGCTGCTGGACGGCCGGACCAGGGCCCGCCGGGCCGCCGTCACCCGCCGGGCCGCCGCCCGGCTCTCGGCCCGGACCGTCGAGACCGTCGACGGGCTGCGCGAACTGCTCGCCTTCGGCGCCCTGGGACACGGCCGGGAGCGACTGACGGAGGACGGCCACGCCCTGGGCCGGGCCCAGCTCGCCGAACAGAGCCGGGAGGCCCACTCGGCGGCGGCCCGCGATCTGCTGGTGACCTGCGCCGTCGTGGGGGTCGCCGCCGTCGCCGGATACGGCATCGCCGGTGCCTGGGCCCCGGCCGCCCTCGCACTCGCCCTCGGCACCCTCGCACCCGTCGCCGACGCCACCGCCGCCGCCGGTCAGGCGAGCGGACTGCGGGCCGCCGCCGCCCGGGTCGGCGACGCGGTACGGGCCCCGGCGCTCGCCCCGCCGCCCGCCGAGCCCCGGCCCGTCCCCGAGGGGCCGCTGTCCGTCCGGTTCCACCGGGTCCACGCCGACTACGGCGACCGGCCCGTGCTCACCGGCGTCGATCTGCGGGTGCCCGCAGGGACGCGGCTGGCGCTCACCGGGGCGTCCGGCGCGGGCAAGTCGACCTGCGCCCATCTGCTGGCCCGCTATTGGGACCCGGCCGCCGGACGGATCGAACTCGTCGGCGCCGACGGCACCGCCGTCGATCTGCGCTCCGTCGCCGACGCCGAACTGCGGCGGACCGTCGCCGTCGTCGGCCAGGACACCCCCCTGTTCCACGGCACCCTGATGGAGAATCTGCGGCTCGCCGCCCCCGACACCGACGACCGGGCGGTCCGCGAGGTCGCCCGGGCCACCGGCGTCGACCGGGTGGCGGCCGGACTTCCCGACGGCTACGACACCCTGGTCGGCGAGCGGGGCGCCACCCTCTCCGGCGGCCAGCGGGCCCGGGTCGCCCTGGCCCGCGCCCTGCTCACCCGGCCCCGGGTACTGGTCCTGGACGAGACCACCGCCCAGCTCGACGGCGTCGGCGACACGGAGGTCCTGACGGCCCTGCCGCGCTGTACGACCCTGCTGATCGCGCACCGTCCGGCGACCATCCGGCACGCCGACCGGATCGCCGTACTCGACGGCGGCCGGATCGTCCAGCAGGGCACCTGGCAGGAGGTCACCTCCGTACCCGGCCCGTTCACCCGGGTCACGGCCCGCGGCTGACGACCCGTCCGGAGACGCCACGACCTCCGGCCCCCGCCACCCGCCGGACACCGGGCGGCGTCCCGGCCGGATGCCGCCCGCCCATAACTCGCGTACCCACCTCGTCAGCACCGTACGACCGTTCCTAGTCAGTGAGCAGGAGTGAGTCTTGGACTCATTCCTGTGCACTGCGGACATCCCGAACGGTTTTGGGTGTCCTGGTTGCCCGTGTTCGCTCCGCGTCCGGGTGCACGGATCGTGTCCGTGGTCCGGGTACGCGGGGGCGGGTTTCCTCACGTCCTCGTGTACCCGGTCCGGCCTGGGCGGTCCGATGCCCACGACGATCGCTCTGGTCGTCGTGGGGCGGTGCCGTCCGTCGCCGGATCGGGTGTCCGAGGGCGC